>JBQTJL010000001.1:0-6379 GCA_052387135.1 Methanobacteriota archaeon
GGGCTCACCAGCGCTGCCATTCGGTGTCTGGTCTAGAGACTTGTGCTCTTCCGATCTCGGGAGGTAAGCCGCGGCGCGCCCGAGGGTCTGCCGCAGGAGCACCTCGAACTGGAGCGTGAGCACCTGCTCCGTCTTGTTCACGTGGAGCTCGGCCGCGTCCCGGTCGATGTTCCGGATCGTCTGGTAGTCCTCGCGGATCTTGTCCGCGCTCTTTACGGACCCGTTGCCGAAGTCGAACCGGTGGATGAGGAGGACGCCGGTGATGTTCAAGGTCGAAAGGTCCTCGAACTCGATCGCGACCTGCTGCTCGGCCCACTCGCCGGACGGCGTGCCGGTCTGCGCCGCCCCGGGGGCCGCTAGGCCCGGGACGAGCAGTAAGGCAAAAGCCAGGAAGGTGCATCCCTTCGTTCCCATGGGGAGCTCGCGGAAGCATCACGGTGGTCCCTATAAGAACTTCACGCTTTGCGTTCCTTCGTCACGGGGAGAGGATGCACGCCGTGCGCTCCTTTCCCGTGGCCTCCTCGACCCGGACCGGCGCATCGCGGTCTCCGGCGGAGACCTCCTCCTCCCGATCCGCAGCACGTCCGCCCCCGAGCCGGTCGCGGAGGAGTTCGGCGGCCGCGTCGTCGAGGCGGCGCTCGAACCCCGAGCCCTGCGTCCGACTCCGTTCGAGCGGGTCCGTGAACGGCTCGCGGCGGTCCTCGCCCCCGATGCCTTGGCCCTTCTTCCGGACCGGTGGGATCTCGTCGGCGACGTCGTCGTCCTCTGCCTTCGGCCCGACCTTGCGCCCCAAGGATCCGAGGTCGGACGGGCGTACGCGGAGGTCCTCGGCGCAAAGACGGCGCTCTGGGACCGCGAGGGGATCCGGGGCGAACTTCGCGAGCCCGTCGTCGAGCACCTGTGGGGCAACGGCACCGAGACGGTCCACCTCGAGCACGGGATCCGGTACCGGTTCGACGCGGCCCGCGTGATGTTCGCAAGCGGCAACCTCGAAGAACGCGCCCGCATGGCGCAGGTCGCGCGGAGCGGCGAGACCGCGGTCGACCTCTTCGCGGGGATCGGATACTTCTCGCTACCGCTTGCAAAGGGCGGCGCGGCCCGCGTCGTTGCCTGCGAGAAAAACCCGGTCGCGCACCGTTACCTCGTCGCAAACGCCGCCGAGAACGCGCTCGCCGACCGCATCGAGGCGCGGCTCGGGGACTGCCGCGACGTCGCGCCCGAAGGCGTCGCGGACCGTGTGGTCCTCGGCTATTTCCCCGGGACCGCGGCGTTCCTGCCGACGGCCTTCCGGGCCCTGAAGTCCGAGGGTGGAATCGTCCACTACCATGACGTCGCCGGCGCCCGCGCGTGGCGCGAGGAACTGCAGGAGCGATTCGTGAAGGCGGCCTCGGTCGCCGGCCTACGGCCCACGGCCCTCGGCCTACGGAGGGTCAAGACCTACTCGCCGGGCCACGTGCATGCGTGCGTAGATGCCGAGGTGCGGCCGTGACGGAAGCGCAAGCGCAAGCGCAAACGCATGGGCCGGGGAGGGCAAGGGCGAGGGCCGCGCTCGTCCGTCGTTCCCTTGCGCTTGCGCCCGCGCATGCGCCTGCGCTCGTCGGAGGAGCGTGACGCCACGTTCCCCGTCGTGATCCTCGATCTCGGCCAGGACGACCCGAAGCGGTGCACCGCGCGGAAGCTCGCCCGGTTCGACCTTGCGTACCGCGTCGAGCGCGCATCGCGGATGCCGCGGGGCGGGATCCTGCTCGACCCCCTCGCCGAGCGCGCGGTCTCGAGGGCGGACCGCGGCGTCGCCGCGAAGGGGATCGTCGCGGTCGATTGCTCGTGGAAGTTCGTCGAGGAGAGCTTCGAGCCGTTGCGGCGCGGGATGCAGCCGCGGGCGCTTCCGTTCCTCGTTGCCGCAAACCCGGTGAACTTCGGGCGACCGCTGAAGCTCACGACGGCCGAGGCGATCGCCGCGACGCTCTACATCCTCGGCGAGACGGAGCACGCGCGGCGGATGCTCGAGAAGTTCGGCTGGGGCCTGCGGTTCCTCGAAGTGAACGCCGAGCCGCTGGCCGAGTACGCGGCCGCCGAGACGAGCGCCGAGGTCGTCGAGCGGCAATCCCTCTTCGTGTAGGCTTTCGAACAAGTTCGGAGAGAGACTTAGAACGCGCTGGGGCACGACCGACGCATGCGTCGAAGGCTCGTCTTCACGTTGCTCGCGCTCGCGATCGCCGGCTCCGTCCTCCTCCCGACCGCCTCGGCCCGGTTGCGCTGGTATTGCGCGCCGGTCGTCTACACGCCGTGCGTCTACGAGTATTCGAGCGCGGACGGGCCGTTTGAATGCGAGGACGGCTGGACCTCGGTCTACACGATCGGCGTGCAGGCGTGGGGCCGGCGCTGGTGCACGGACCAAGGCGACGGCGCCGCGTTCTACGCGGGCGCGCTCGGGTACGGCGCCTACTGGTACAGCTACGACACGTGGACGTCCAGCGGATGTGCGATCTACGTCTCCGGGGTCCCGCAGCCGGTCCCGTGCGCGTTCGGGCCGGGCGCGGTGCCGTGGGGGTGGCTTACCCCATAAGCCAAGGCAAAGGCAACGGCAAAGGCAAAGGCAAGTGGAAGGTCAAGGCCAGGGCCAAGGAGCGCCATGGCGGGGGTCAGGGCCACGGCCAGCGCCAAGTCCGACGCGACGAACTTTCGGTCACCCCACGGAAGACGTCATGTCCGCCCGGCCCGTCCCCCCCTTTCCATGACGAAACCCCACGGGCACGACCGACTCATCGCCTATGAGAAGGCCGTCGACCTCGCAGCCGCTCTGGAGGACGTCGCGGACGGGATCGCGACGCGACGCCCGGACCTTCGCGACCAGCTGTTGCGCGCATCGGCATCCATGCCGCTGAACATCGCCGAGGGCGCCGGAGAATTTAGTCCGGCGGACAAGGCTCGGTTCTACCGCATCGCGCGACGATCCGCCTCCGAATGCACCGCCATCCTTGACGTCCTTGAGCGACGGACGCCGGGCATCGGCGGCGAGAAGACCCGGCGCAAACTCGGCGAGCTGTCGGCGATCCTCACGGCCATGGTAAAGACGATGGAAGATCGAAAGCGGTGACGCTCGCCAAGGCAAAGGCAAAGGCAACGGCAAAGGCAAAGGCAACGGCAAAGGCAAAGGTAAGTGGAAGGCCAAGGCCAGAGCCAAGGAGGGCCATGGCCGGGGCCAGGGGAAAGCGGACTACGTCCTCGCCCTGGCCTTGGCCCTCGCCTTCCCTGGCCCGGGCCCTAGCCCTACCCTTGCCTTTGCCTTAGCCTCAGCCTTGGCCCTTCGTGGAGGGGGCCGCCTTCTTCTCCTTCGAAGGGCAACCCATGTTCACGCAGATGTCCCAGGGCGACCGACCCTTCGTGATCACCTTCACGCGGGGCGCGCCGCAGGTCTCGCAGCGGACGCCCTCGTAGACGATCTCGCCGCGTTGGGGAAGGGGATACGTCTGCGCGCCACGCTCGCCCGCCATGCAGTCCGGGTTGTCGCAGCGCACGTAGCGCTTGAAGTTGCGGCTCCGGAGCATCTGGAGCGTCCCGTGGTTGCACGTGGGGCAGGTCCCGAGCGACAGCTTCTCGGCCTCGGCGGCCTCGGCGCGGGTCGGGCACTCGCCGTTCGCGCAGAACTCCTGCTTTCGCCCGCGCTCCTCGTGGAGCACGTAGGGCGCCTTGCAGGTCTCGCAGGGCGGGTCGCGGAAGGTGATGCGACCCCGCGCGGGAAGGTTGTACGTGACCGTGCACTCGGGGTAGCCGCGGCAGCCGATGAACTGGCCACCGAACCGGTTCGCGCGGACCAAGAGCTGGTTCTCGCACGAGGGGCAGACGCCGGCGTTTGCGTCCTCGTCCAAGGCCTTCTTCACTTCGGCCCCGATCGCGTCCTTGTGGGCAAGCAATGTGTCGACGACGCCGTGCAGCAGCGAGCGCGAGTCCGCGAGCGTCTCCTCAAGGGTCCGCTCGCCCTTCTCGATCTGGTCCATCTCGTCCTCGAGCCGGTGCGTCATCCCGGGCTCGGTGATCGTGCGCGCGTGCTCTTCGAGCGCCGCGGTCACGGCGAACCCGACGGTCGTCGGGGCGACCGGCGATTCCGTGATGTAGTTCCGGTCGATGAGCTTCTGGATGATCTCGTGCCGCGTCGCCTTCGTCCCGATCCCGAGCTCCTCCATCTTCGCGATGAGGGACCCTTGGCCGTAGCGCTTCGGCGGCTCGGTCTGCTTCCCTTGCTGGCGGACGTCCTTCACGACGAGGCGTTGGCCTTCGCGGAGGTCCGGGAGCGGCCGCTCATCGGGCGCGGCGTACGGGTACACGTGACGCCAGCCCGCAAAGACCGTCGTCTGACCGGTCGTGCGGAGGGGCTCGCCGCCCGCCTCGAAGCGCGCCGTCGTCTGCGCGAGCTTCGCGTCGGGCGAAAGGGTCGCAAGGAAGCGTCGCGCGACGAGCTCCCAGACGCGGCGCTCCATCTCCTGCAGTTTCACGTCGGGACCCGGCACCGCGGTCGGGTAGATCGGCGGGTGGTCGGTCGTCTCCTTCTTCCCGCGCGTCGGGGCCTCGCGGCGGTGCTTCGCGGTCCAGGAGGCGGCCTCGCGGAGCGGCCCGTGCGAGAGCATCCCCACGAGCTCGTTCAAATCGAGCGTCGGAGGATAGACGGTGTTCTCCGTCCGGTGGTAGGAGATGAAACCGGCAAGATAGAGGCGCTGCGCGATGTCCATCGCGCGCTTCACACCAAGCCCCAAGCGGCTTGCGCACTCGGCCTGGAACACCGTCGTCGAGAACGGCTGCGGGGCCCGAATCAACCGCTCGCGGCCTTCGATGGAGACGACGGTCGCGCTGCCGGCGCGCCGGATCGCCGCGGCCGCTTGCGCGGCCTCGGCTTCGCTTTGGAATTTCCCTTCGAGCGAGAACTCCCGCCCTTCGCCTTCGCCGTCTTCCGCATCCGGAACGACCCGCGTGGTCTTGTACCCGGACTTGTCGTGGCTCGCGGTGAAGGTCGGCGGCGCATCGAGGTCGACGTCCACCTCCCAATACGCCTGCGGGACGAACGCGAGGCGTTCCTTCTCGCGGTCGACGATGAGGCCGAGCGTCGGCGTCTGGACGCGGCCGACCGAGAGGAACCCGCGGCCGCGGCGGCTCGCGGCGACCGAAAGGTAGCGCGTGAGCGCGGCGCCCCAGGCCAAGTCGATGACCTGCCGCGCCTCGCCCGCCTGGGCGAGCTTGTAGTCGACCTCCTGGAGGTGCGCGAAGGCCTCCTTCACCTCCTTTGCCGTGAAGCTCGAGTACTTGGCCCTCTTTACGGGCTTGCCCTTGATCGTGGACCCCAGCGCGTCCAACGCCTCGACGCCGATCAACTCGCCTTCGCGGTCGTAGTCGGTCGCGACGATGACGATGGACGCGTCCTTCGCCTCGGCCTTGAGGGCCTTCACGATCGCGGCCTCGGTCACCGATTTTTCGACCGCGGCGTCGACCAGCGCATGGAGCTTCGTGGGCTCGAGGCTCCACCGGTTGTGGCCCTTCTCGAAGTCGAGCTCGACGATGTGGCCCCGGAGCCCGACCACGTTCGCCGTCGCTCCGTCCCAGTCGAAGCGGTAGATCGGGACTCCGCCGTCGCGGCGCATCTTCGCGCGCCCGCCGGAGAGCGCCTTCGCAATCTGCTTTGCCGCGTCGTTCTTCTCGCAGATGATGAGATACGACGCGCCTCCCGAGCTTGGAGAGGCCTTTGCCGTAGTGGGGCGCGCCTCGCTTCGCGAGGCCCGGGGCCGAGCTCGCTTCGGCTCGCTCGGCTTCGCGGCGGGGGCGAACGCAGTTGGATCGGGCTCGTCCGGCATGCGGGGGAGAGCCCTATGCGGGGTCACGATATTTAACGATTAGGCGACGGCGCGGGACGGGAGCGGGAAGCGGGGAGCAGGAGGCAGGGAATTTCTCGCGCGCGCGATACGTATACGCGTGCGCGCGCGCGGGCGTGTACGTGTGCGCGCGTGCGCGCGAGGGCAAGCGCTAGGGCGAGCGCGAGCGCGAGGGGAGGAGCGAGGGCGAGGGGGGGGAGGGGAGGGCGAGGGACTAGGGGAAGGGGCCTATTTCCTGCGAACTCGGAACCACTTGTCGTATCGCACATGGTCCACGACATCGAGCCAGATCACATCGTGTCCCTCGATCGTGTAGAAGGCCCGACGGAAGCCGGCGAGGTCGACACAATAGAGGTTCGCCGCGCCGTAGCGTTCGACAAAATAAAGCGGAATCGAGCTCTTCGGGATGACCTCGCCCCATTGCGCGTCGTTACGGACTCGTGCGAGCGCGGTCTGGAAGGCCTTCCAGATGCTGGTCTCCGGTTTCCGTCGATTGCGAGCAGCGGCTTCGAGCTCCGCGT
>JBQTJL010000002.1:0-5532 GCA_052387135.1 Methanobacteriota archaeon
GTCTTCGCCGGCGCCGGTGTGGTTCGCGGCGTCGTCGAGCGTCGGGTCCACGACACAGGCGCCGGTGTTCGTGACGAAGTCGACGAACAGGGGAGCAAGGCCGGTCGTGTTGTACGAGTACGCGTCCGTCACGTACGTCTGGCCGTTCGGGTCCGTGACCCGGTACGACTCAAGGTACGTGAAGAAGATCGGCGCAACCGCCCGCGGGTCGGGCGCACCGCTTGCGACGACGTGCACGGACGTGTTGTTCATGCACTCGTTCGTGACGTCCTCAACGACCGTCTGGAGCTTGTCGAACAAGATCGAGTCGTTGAACCACAGCACGCCGCCTTGGTTGAAGTTGGCGCGCACGTTGGTCCGCTGGACCGAGACAGACGCGACCGCCGCAAAGTCGATGGTCGTGTTCTGCTCGACGGTCACGTTGTCGAACAAGGCCACGTACGTGGTGTGGCCATATTCCACTTCAGGGTTCGTGGGGGGCTTGTCCGAGAAGAGGGCGGTGCGGCCCGTGACGCTCGTCTGGAACGCGAGCGCGCCGGGGACCACCATCAGCAAGGCAAATCCCACTGCAATCATGTTTTTCTTTTGCATGCCTTCGTTCACCTCCATTCCGTGTTCTGCGAAGGATCGACCGAGAAAATCTCCCCCCCCGTTTCCGGGTCAGGGAGGCTCCCCCGATCTTCCCAAGCCTCCGCGAACGGACTCGACACTGCCTCAGGCGGCATCAGGCGTTCTTTGTCACCCGGAGGGGTGACGGGGGGCTCGGGAAATAGGGAGGCGCCCCAGGGGCCGTACTTCCCTGGGGAGCCGGGGGTTGCCGTGTCGGTGCTGTGTGCATTTCTGTTGATTGTCATGTTCGTCACCAATCGCTTCAGTGCGTATGCGTGCCTTCGTTTGCGGTAAGGTCGTCGATGAGGACGCAGCGGGGGCCCACGGGTGCTGCGACCGCTGCCGTCCAATAGAGGTCGGTGATCGCGGTGGGGTGCGTGTGGGCCGGCGCCGCGAGCGTCGTGTTGTGGTGGTGGCTCTCGCCGTCGCCGGACGGCGTCGTCGCGTTCGGGTGCGCCGTCGTTCCGGTCGCCGCAAGGAAGAGCGAGTTCGGGTTCCCGCAGGGGACGTCCGCGGTCGCCTTGGTCCCGCCGAGCCGGACCACATTCACCGCGTTGTAGTGGCCGTCGAGCCCGGTCCCGGCGGCGCCCGGATACTGGTCCATCGAGCCGCCCTCGCCGGGCGGATCCGGGTGCCCGCCGGCGGTGGCGAGCGTCGGGTCCGGGATGCAGGCGCCCGTGTTCGTCACGAAGTCGATCTTCGGGGGGACGCCGTAGAGGTAGGCGTCCGTGACGTACGTCTGCCCGTTCGGGTCCGTCGTCCGGTAGCTCTCGAGGTAGAGGCCCACCAGCGTGCCGTTTGCGACGAAGAGGCGCGGGTCGAGGGACCCCCCCGCGACGACGTGGACGGCCGAGTTGTTGAGGCACGCCTCCGACATGCTGCCGGCCGTGAAGTTCTGGAACTTGTCGAAGAGCAGGGAGTCGTTGAACCAGAGGACGCCTCCGCGGTTGAACGACCCCACGAACATCGTCCGCTCGATCGACACGGACGCGATCGCCGCAAAGTCGATCGTCGTGTTCTTCTCGTTCACGTTCTCCTCGAACAGGGCGACGTACGTCGTGTGGCCGTAGTGGACGGACTCCATGTCGGAGAACAACGCGGTCCGGCCCGACACGCTCGTTGCGAAGGCGAGCGCGCCGGGGGCCGTCGCGAGGACCGCGAAGCCAAGGACCACGAGGTGTTTCTTCTGCATGGGTCGTCCTCCGAGGACCTACGGGTTGCGGAGCTCCTTTGCGGGGGTCTCGGGGGCCGTTCCGCTGACGCGCATCTGCGCGTGGACGGTCGCCTTCAAGTCCGCGACGATCGCGACGTCGTCGGACCAGATCGCGACGTCCTCGCCCTTGAAGTAGTGGCCGTCGTCCGGCACCGGGTGGCAGAGCATGACCTCGCGGTCGTCGACGACGACGATCGTGGCGCCCCGCGCGTCCTCCGTGCGGGCCGCGATCTCGGCGACGCCGCCGAGCTCGACCACCGCTTCGCGGTTCTCCGCGGTCACCGGGCACACGATCCGCACGACGGTCCCGTCCCGCGCCTTCTCGCGAAGGAGCGGCAGGAAGTACGTGAGGCGCTGCGGCGAGGCCGCGGTCCCCATGATGAGGATCTCGTTCCCGGCCCGCTGGATCATGTCGTACTGGCGCGCAAGGACGTTCTTCCGGCCCTTCACGACCTGGAAGCCGCCGGCCTGCTTCATCGCCGGGGCCGTGGGGACGTACTGGACGGCCCACTCTTCCCGGTCCGTCTGGACCTGCTTCAGGCGCTCCCGCGTCTGTTCTTCCCAGCTCGCAAGATACTCGCGGAAGGGCACCGGCGCGTAGCGCTTCGGCCGCTCCGGGATGATCTCGACCAAGCGCTTTGCGTGGAGCGCGTCGAGGACGCTGTAGATCTTCGTCCGGGGGACGCGCGACACGTTCGCGACGTCGCGGGCGGTGCCGGCGCCAAGGTCAAGGAGCGAGAGGTACGTGCGGGCCTCGTATTCCGTAAGACCGTTGCGCTGGATCGTCTCAAGCCGTTCTCCGTTGATCGGCACGGGCTACCACGCTCCGTGGAAGGCCGCAACCGTTTCGTTCGTCTGCATGGGTGGGCAACACCTCGTAGGTTTGGACATTGTCGCAGCAGTGGGGGAACGGAACCCGCCCGGAAGGCGGGGTCCGCGCGACATGGAATGCGAAGCGGCGCGGCGCTTCGCGAGGGTGAGGGCGATCATACTCCGGGATCCACGCTCCCGCCGTTCGGGACCGGGGGCGAGGTCCCTTGGGCATCGTGCATCACGTTCGGCGCCTTGCCGGAGTAGAGGTTGATGCGGGCGGTCCCGTGCTCGTGCGGGAACGCGTGGCCTTCGGGGTCGGTCCCCGAGACCGTGTTCGGGTGGCTGTTCCCTTCGGCCGGATTGTAGCCGGTCCCGTTGTGGACATGCGGCTGCGGGTTGTTTTCCGGGAGCGTGAAGAGGCAGAGGTTCGCGAGGTTCACGAAGTTGTATTCGGCCCCGAGCGTGGGGTCGCTCGTCACGTTCCCGATCTCGACGACCCACGTGTGGAATTTCGCCGCGGTCGCGGACGTGTGCGGGGTGGGCTTGTTGTCCTCGACGGTCCAGGTCGGCTGCGCGACGACCGTCCCGAAGTAGTAGTACTCGGTGACGTTCCAGGTCTTGTTGTTCGGGTCCGCGAACACGTAGGACTGGTTCCGGATCAAGGGCTGGTCGCGCGGGTCGGTCCCGTTGTGCTCGACCACGTAGATGTGCTGGCCTTGGCCGGCGAACGAGGCGCGCTCGAAGAGCACCTCGTCGTTGAACCACAGGACCTGGAAGCGCACGACGCCGGCGACGGCGGCGATGCAAGGGTCGAAGCCGGTCATGTTCGCGAAGATCGTGTGCCCCGTGACGGCCCATTCCGTGTTCGTCGACGCGTACGCCGCGGGAGACGCCACGCTGAAGACTGCGATGATGATTGCAATCTTCTTGCGGGCGCTCACGGACTGGGCCTTCCGGGAAATGCCGCTTACTCGTGGTCGGCTACGATGCCCCGCAGCGTGTACGTAAGATACACGCTGAAGCGCATGTTCGCAAGCTGGCTCGTGGGGTCGGTCCGGATGCGGACGACGCTCTCACCGGAGAGCAAGCGCTCTCGGATCGAGTCGTCCCCGATCGGGAACGGAGTGGCGGTCACGGCAATACCTCGGCCGCCTCGTCCGTTACTCAGAGTATGAAGGGTTGGACGTCACGATGCGGAGGGACCCATGACACCCCCGGCGAGAGTTACACGCGTTCCAGGAGGGCGAGGGCGATGGTTTCCATACGAATCCACGAACCGGGTCGGGCCCTTGTCACCGGACGAGGGACACGGGCGCCGGCCTCCTCGCCCTAGCGCTACTTTTGGCCCTTGCTAGCGCCAGCACTAACCCTTGCCTTCGCAGTAAACTGCGGGACACAGGAAACGCCTATCATCTGTGTCCTCTATGCGATTGTTACCCCCCTGGGTGACAACATCGCGGCTAAGGTGGATGCGCGCTGTAGTCACTCTCGGTGGTGACAAACCGCCCGGCATCCCGCGTGGGACGCTGGTGTCCGCCCCGCCGGCTGATCGGTGGCGGACTGGGAGGCCCTCCTCCGGAGGGCGCGGGGTCCCCCCTGGGGCCTGGTAGGTCCCGTAGGGGACCCCCAGTCATGGGAGTCGTGGTGAAGTGACTAGTGCGAACAAGGCTACCGCAAGGAAGATCGGACCGACCCGCGAGGGGAGGACCGAGGATGCTCCGGACCCCACCGTATACGTGGGGAGTGCCCGGGCGCTCGCCCGGGCCGTGAAGGCGCTCGCCGAGACCGAACGGCGGGAGGGCTGACGATGGAGGCTGGACGGCGCATCCTCCTCGTTCCGCTCCTTGCGGCCCTTGTCGCGGCCGGGTTCCCGTATGCCGGCGCGTCGATCCACCACGCGCCGATCCCGGACCTTCCGGACCCGGACGCCCACGTCGAGGCGGACGTGGTGACGGACGACCTGGGGGAGTTCCTGCACGGGCTGAAGGGGGAGCTTCCCTGCGTCTCGACGAAGGGCTCGCAGAAGGCGCTCTTCTCGGACAAGCCGCCGACCGACCCCGAGGTCGAGTACGGCCACACGACGTACGTGGCGTTCATCTGCGAACGGGTCGTGAACGCGACCCTGAAGGCCGACTTCGCCGCGATCGCGACGATCTCGATCGAGCGGCAGGTCTTGAACGCGCGGCACCTCGGCGGCATCCTGTGGTTCAACGATTCGATCCTCGTCGACTCGGACCAGAGCGAGGTGATCCAGGAGGACATCATGTCCGGGTTCGTGATCGCCGTCGAAAGCGGCGACGCGGACCCGCAGCTTGCGTCGAACGACTGGGCGAACGCCGACTACGTCGAGAGCTACCGCGTGACGGACCCGAACGGGAACACGTGGATGGTCGACGTCTACAAGTACGACCCGATCGACGTCGAGGCGTCGGTGCCTCCGACGACGATCGGCCCCGCGACGGTCGGCGGCAACGCGAGCGCGAACTCCGGGATCGAGGAGTACCTCTTCGTCGTGCCGACGGGAGCCGTCACGCAGGACCCCACGCTCTCCAGCGCGGGCCACGACGATGACGGCGAGGCCGGCCACCGCGGCGAAGGGGGGCAGGGCCGCTACAACGCGCTCGAGGTGATCCGGCTCCAGTACCTCGACGCGGTGATCCTCCGCGAAGAGCACCCGGACAACTACACGGCGTCCGGGGACGGCGAGAGCCACCACCACAACACCGGTGGCGCGGTCGCCGAGCACTACCATCCGAAGGCGCTGATCGACCTCTACTTCAAGGGTACGAGGCCTGCGCCGCCTCCGGTCCGGTCGCTCTTCATCGACGACCTCATCGCGAACGAAGGGGTCCACGCGCACCCCACACCGTGAACTCTTGGGCCCGCGCGCCGACTCC
>JBQTJL010000003.1:0-3939 GCA_052387135.1 Methanobacteriota archaeon
ATTGCACGCTCGCGACGCCGGACGCCCTGAGCTGGTTCTCGCTGTTCCTTTTCATGTTCGTCGCCCTCGCCGCCGGCGTCCGCGTGCTCTCCGGCCGCGACGGGATCCCCGTCCCCGTCGGGCTTCCCCTTCTTCTCGCCTCGCCGCTCATCGTGGCGCTCGAGGAGGCGCCCGAGTCCGCGCTTCCCCAGTTCCTGAACCTCCTTACGCTGGGGTTCATCCGCCCAATCCTCGTCGCGATCGCCTTCGAGGCCGCGCGGGTCCGTGATCTCGTCCTCCGGGCTTCGGGCGCGTCGGCCCTCTCGCTTCTTGCCTTCTTGCTCCTTGCCGTCGTCGGCTTCGGCCCGCATGCGGCCGCGCTCTCCGGCCTCGTCATGGGACTCCTCCTCTTCGGTTTCCAAGAATACCAGCGGCCCGTACTCTCGGGGCACGACATCCGCCCGACGACGGACGACGAAGCGGCGCCACCGCCCTCCCGCGACACGGGACGTTCCGCGACCTCGGATCCCGAGCGCGCGCACTGGGAGCGGATCCTCCTTGCGCTCCGAGGTTCGGGACGGGCAAGTCCGGATCCGGGCGTCACGGACTGGGACTGGACCCAGCAGGGGCTCGCCGAGCGGACCGGCTGCGGCGTGCGGCGCGTCTCCGAGTTCCCGGACGACATGGCCGACAACGCCGAGCACCGGCTCGACCGGCATCTCCCCGGTTGGCGCAATCTTACGCATGGCGCCGTGCCGCGGCTCGTCGAATCCCGACGGGCCGTCGTCCGCGGCGGCCGCGGCGTCCGCGTGGCATACCGACTCACGGAGTGGGGCGAGCGGCTCGCGGACGCGGTCGCCGTCCC
Organism: Methanobacteriota archaeon; assembly: GCA_052387135.1. Lineage (GTDB taxonomy): Archaea > Thermoplasmatota > SW-10-69-26 > JACQPN01 > JBQTJL01 > JBQTJL01. The sequence goes on from JBQTJL010000003.1 coordinate 845, forward strand.
CTCCGCGTCGAGGTCGGAGCCCGTCTTGACTCGGCAGGAGACAAAACCCGATGCCGATTCCGCCCGGAATCCACGAAACGAAGATGCTTCCGGATAAAGACTCTGGGCCGTGGCACGCCGGGAGCGCTGGGCCGTCGTGGGCTCGATCCTATACGCGATCGACGAGGAGCACCGGACCGCGGGCGACCGCGCGCGCATGACCCGGGTCGCGACCCGCGCGAACCTCGCGTACGACCGCCTGCAGGTCTACATCGCGGACCTCACCGGAGCCGGCCTCGTGGCCCGGAACGGCGGGATCCCCCACATCACGGAGAGCGGCATGGAGTTCTTGCGGCGCTACCGGATCTGGCAGGAATGCCTTCGCGGGATCGGGCTCGAGGCGCCGGTCCTCCGCACTCGCTAATCGTCCTTTCCTTGTCACTCACTAATCGTCGCTTTTCCTTAGCGCGTCGCTCAGGAGTTCACATTTGTCACTCACCGAAAAACTCATTTATGATGCGTGAACGCCAAGATGGCGCAAACGCGCCCTTGCGTGGGTCTCGGATCGGCACGATCGTTCAATACGGAATATAAGGCGCGCCGGTCGAGAATCAGCACGGAATCCGTCTGACACAGGAGCGGCCCTGCCGCAACCGTGAAGACGGGAACAAAGGAGGAGCGAAGGATGAGGCGAGCCGTACCGGACGTGCCGAGAGAGAGGACTCTCTCGCTCGGGCTCGTCGCGTTGCTCCTCCTCTCCGCCCTCGCTCCGGCGGCCGCCGCGGCCGGCGGCGACCAGGCCGCGGCGTGCGGCGAACTCGCGCTCTCTGGCGTCAGCTCGGGAGGCTCCGCGAACCCCGGCGGCTCCGGCGTCGTGTTCGACATCCGCCTCACGACGACCGCGAACAAGGAACGCTACCTCAAGGAACTCCGGCTCTCGCCGTCCGCGACGAACACCGCGACCTCCGCGGACGTCGCGTCCGTCGCGCTCTCCTCCGGCGGCGGCTCGTACACGGGCTCGCTCGCCTCCGACCTCTCCGCGACGTGGACGGGCCTGAACCTCCTCATCCCGAAGGGCGGCGAGCTCGTCGTCTCGGTCACGGCGGCGCTCTCCGCGACCGCGACCGGCGGCCGCACCGTCGACCTCCTTCTGCCGATCGGCGGCGCGACCGTCGACTTCCCCGGCCGGCAGCCGGACAAGCGCTGCTTCGACGACCCCTTCAACCCGACGACGACGCTCCAGATCACGACGCCGTCCGACACGACGCCGCCGGTCCTCACGCTCCCCGCGAACATCGCGGGGATCGAAGGGAACACGGCGGGGGGCGCGGCCGTCCCGTTCACCGCGACCGCGACCGACGTCGTCTCGGGCCCGATCGCGCCGACCTGCAGCTCCGCGCCCACCGCGGGCCTTGCGTCCGGCTCCGTCTTCCCGGTCGGCACGACGACCGTGACCTGCACCGCGAAGGACGCGGCGGGGAACACGCAGACCGGCTCGTTCACCGTCACCGTCGTCGACACGACGAAGCCCACGCTCACGCTCCCGGGCGACCTCGGGCCGCTCGAAGCGGACACCGCGGGCGGCCGCACCGCCACGTACACCGCGACCGCGACCGACGTCGTCTCCGGATCCCTCGCCCCGAGCTGCGCGCCGGCCTCCGGTTCGGTCTTCCCCGTCGGCGTCACGACCGTGACGTGCACGGCGACAGATGGCGCCGGAAACACGCAGACCGGCACGTTCACGGTCACGATCGTCGACAGCGGCAAGCCGGTCCTCTCGGGCGTTCCGTCGGACCGCACGGTCGAAGCAACCGGCCCCACCGGCACCGTCTTCACGTGGACCGCGCCCAGCGCGAAGGACACCGTCTCCGGCGACCTCGCCGTCCTCTGCACGCCGGCCTCGGGCGCGACGTTCGCTCTCGGAACGACGACGGTCTCCTGCAGCGCCACGGACGCGTCCGGGAACACCGCGACGCAGACGTTCAAGGTCACCGTCGTCGACACGACGAAGCCGATCCTCGCTCTCCCGGGGAACCTCGGCCCCTCCGAGGGCGACGTGCGGGGCGGCAAGGTCTTCTCGTTCTCCGTCTCCGCGACCGACGTCGTCTCGGGCCCGATCGCGCCGACCTGCAGCTCCGCGCCCACCGCGGGCCTTGCGTCCGGCTCCGTCTTCCCGGTCGGCGTCACGACCGTCGCCTGCAGCGCCACGGACGGCGCCGGCAACGTGGCAACGGGCTCGTTCACGGTCACCGTCACCGACACCGGGCTCCCGGTGCTCTCCGGCGTGCCCTCCGACCAGAGCGTCTCCGCGACCGGCCTCGGCGCGACGGCCCCGTGGACCGCGCCCACCGCGACCGACACGGTCTCGGGCGCGCTCCCGGTCGCCTGCGTCCCGGCGTCCGGCTCGTTCTTCCCTCTGGGGACGACGACCGTGACCTGCACGGCGACCGATGGCGCGGGGAACGTCGCATCGAAGACGTTCCAGGTCATCGTCCAGGACTCGACGAAGCCGACGCTCACGCTCCCCGCGAGCATCGGCCCGGTCGAGGCGGACCGCGCGGGCGGCGCGGCCGTGACCTACGTCGTCTCCGCGAACGACGACGCGGACGGCGCGATCACGCCCGCCTGCACCTCGTCGCCCACGACCGGGCTCGCCTCGGGTTCGACCTTCCCCGTCGGGCTCACGACGGTCACGTGCACCGCCACGGACTCCGCAGGAAACAGCGCGACCGGCTCGTTCACGGTCACGATCGTCGACACCACGAAGCCCGCCTTGTCGGGGGTTCCGTCGGACATGACGGTATCCGCGTCGGGCCCGTCCGGTGCGGTCGTTTCGTGGCCCGCTCCGGGGGCGCTCGACGTGGTGTCGGGCGCGCTGCCGGTCGCGTGCTCGCCGGCGTCCGGTTCGACGTTCCCGTTGGGTTCGACGACGGTCCCGTGCGGGGCGACGGACGCGGCCGGGAACGCGGCGTCGCAGGCGTTCACGGTCCTCGTGAAGGACACGACGCCGCGTTCCCGGCCGCGTCCGTCGCCCCGCACGGGACCGTCGTCGAACCCAACGGGACCGTCGAACCGGACGCCGGCGAGCACGCGACCGGCAGCGCGCCCGACACCAC
>JBQTJL010000004.1:0-3581 GCA_052387135.1 Methanobacteriota archaeon
CAACGAACTTCTGGCGGCGAAGTCCACGCGGCGACCGAGGAGAACAAACGCGCCGACGAGCCCGCCCCCGCCGAAGAGACCCCGACGACGCCTCCCGACACCGAGCCCGTCGCGGAAGGGCCCCCGGCCGGCGACGCGGAGCCGTCCGCCGAGCCGCCCCGCGAGCCCGAGCCGCACGAGAAAGAGATCGCGGATCTTCTCGAAAGCGGGCGGTCCGAGGACGAGATCCTCGACATCCTCTCCGAGCGGAAAGAGATCCTCAACGAGAAGGCGAACCGGCACCGGGCGCTCCGCGACAAGCTGAACGACGAGACGAAGCGCCACGTGCAGGAGCGCGACCGCCTGAACGCGCAGGTCCGCGGCCTGATCGACCAGGCGAACGAGCACAAGCGCACGCGCGACCGCGAGAACGCTTCGGTCCGCGAGGCGAAGGTGAAGCGGGACGAGCTCAATACGAAGGCGAACGAGAAGCTCGAGGCGCTGAACTCGCTGAAGAAGGACCGCCTCCCGAAGGAAGGCCCGTCCGTGGCGCGCCTGAAGCGCCAGTTGAAGCAGCTCGAATTCCAGCAGATGACGAAGGTCCTGACTCCGAAGAAGGAGAAGGAGTTGATCGACCTCCTCTCGGCGCTCCAGAAGGAGATCCAAGAGAAGGAGAAGGCCTTCGACAAGGACCAGGAAGTGAAGACGGCCTACCTTGCGATGAAGGAGGCGAAGGAGGCGGCCGAGGCCCAGCACCGGCACGTCACCGAGCTTGCCGACAAGGCCCAGTCCGCGCACGACTCGATGGTGAAGCTCTTCGAAGAGGCGGACAAGATCCGCCGCGAAGCCGACAAGGCGCAGGAGCTCTTCGTCGGGGCGAAGATCCAGGCGGACAAGGTCCACCACGAGTACATCGCGATGGTGAACACGGTCCGCGACTACGAGAAGGTCGTGATGGGGCTCCGCCAGAAGGTCCGGAAAGAACGGAAGGACCGCGGCGAGGCCGAGGCGAAGCAGGAGGCCGAGGACATCTTCGCGAAGTTCAAGCGCGGAGAGAAGCTCTCGACCGAGGACCTGATGGCCTTGCAAAAGGCCGGCCTACTGTAGTTTGTATGGTTTGGTAAGGGCGAGGGCTAGCGCGAGCGCTAGCGCGAGGCGAGGGCGAGGGCCAGGGCCGGGGAGGGCTACGGCCAGGGCGAGGGGCGGCGGTCGTCGCCCGTCGTTCCCTTGCGCTTGCGCCTGCGCTCGGCGGAAGGTTCCACCCGCGTGGACCGGTCGTGCCCCAATCGCCCCTGGGCCCCACCGCCCCGGCGCCTCGCCATCGCCTTCGCCTTCGCCTTCGCCCTCGCCTTCGCCCTCGTGGGACGCACGTCCCAAGGTCCACCGGGGCCCTTCGTGCGGTTCGTCCGTCCATCGGCGCTTTATCGTGCGACAACGCGCTCGGTCCTTTGGAGATCCTGTGCTCGACGTCCGCTACTCCCCCGAACTTCCCCGCGCGATGATCGACCTCATCGAGCACCACGCGCGCGCGACGGGGCTCCCGCTCGAGATGCTGGAGCTCATCGGGCAGGACCTCGCCGTCACCGAAGGGTTCATCGTCGCTTGCGAGGACGGCCGGTGCTGGGAGTACGTCGCGACGGTCGACGCGGCCGCGATGATGGCGAAGCTTGCCGTCCGGACCGCGGCGGCCCGCCTCGTCACGCCCGGGATCCGCGCGGCGACGCGCGGCGACGGGGCCGAAGCCTAGGCGCCGAGGAGGGGCCAAGGGCGGGCCCACGAGGGGCCGAGGGGTCTAGGGTGGGAGTCGGAAGCGCGCTGCGAGCCGGGCGTGGTCTTCCGCCGTCACCCATTCGACCCTCAGGTATTCGGACAGCGTCTCCTCGTCGAGCCCGATGCGGCGGCCTTCCCGGACCGCGACCTCGTACGCCTCGATCTCGGTCGGGCGGTCGACATACGCGAACCGGCGGTCGTACAGGTCCAGACCGGCCCGGAACTGTCGCACGTGGACGAGCTCGTGGAGAAGGTCGAGATAGAGCATCCAGTCCGGGCTTTTCGACAAGTGGCCGCTTCCCGTAACGAGCGTCCCGTCTTCGGGATCGATGTACATGTAGAGGTCCTCCGGCGAGACTTCGACCGCCAAGCCCTCGAGCACGGCCCGCTTCGCCTCCGCGCCCGGGAAGACCGCGTCGATCGCGGCAAGGCGCTCGATCCCCGGGAACACGTCGGAGTAACGATGCCGGCCGAGCGGCGCGGCGCGGTCCACGCGGAAGCCGTCCACAGGCTTCCTATTTTGCCGAACAGCTTCAACGTTCCGACGGACCCGGAAGGACAAAGGATAAGGGCGCTTGCGCCCGATAGTGGGCCATGGCCGTGCCCCTCACGGGCCTCGACGCGGCCGGGTTCGTGCTGTTCCTCGGCGCCACAGTGGCGTACCACGTGGGCTACCTGTGGTGGGCCCATCGGCATCCGATGGAGACCGTGAAAGGCAAGATCCACCTCTATCGCCGGACGTGGGTGAAGCGGGTCCTCGACGGCAACCAGCAGATGATGGCGGTCCAAGGGGTCCGGAACCTCCTCATGAGCTCGAGCTTCATGGCCTCCTCGAGCCTCGTCGTGATCGCCGTCGTACTGAACTTCCTTATCACGGGCCGCGACACGTTCGCGCTTCCGGTCCAGAACCCGGCCCTGTTCGTCTACCAAGGGTACCTGCTCCTTCTCTGTTTTGCGTTCAGCTTCATCGCGCACCTTCTCGCGGTGCGCTACCTGAACCTCTTCACGATCCTCATCGGGGCGGACGCGGATCTGATCGCGCACGCGGAAGGGATCGACGCCGTGACGTACCTTACGAACCTTCTGAACCGCGCGAACGACCGGTTCACGTACGGGCAGCGCGCGGTCTACTTCGCCCTTCCGATCGTCGCCTGGATGTTCAGCTCGGTCTGGTTCATCCTCGTCACACTCGCGATCGCGTTCTACCTCGTCGTCCACCTCGACTTCAAGCGATGGAAGCCGCCCGCGACGATGGCCGGCGCCCTCAAAGGGCTCGAGTGACTAGTCGAACCCGTAGCGGCCCACGAGCGGCACGAACATGCACCCTCCGAGCGATTCCGTGCGCCACTCGTCGCCGCGCTTCGTGACGCGAAGGAGTTCCTGGCGGTCCCGGTGCCCCACGGGGACGATGAGGGCGCCTTCCGGCGCAAGCTGCGAAAGGAGGGGCGGGGGGACCTTCGGGGCGGCGCAGGCGACCGAGATGCGGTCGTACGGGGCTCCGGCGGCGTAGCCTTCGGACCCATCGCCCTCCACGACTTCGACGTCGGGAAAGCCCGCATCGCGGAGCGCCGCGCGGGCGCGGTCCGCGAGCGCGCCGATCCGTTCCACGGAGACGACGCGGCCGCCCGGGCGCACGAGCGTCGCCGCGACGGCGGCGTGGTAGCCGGACCCGCCTCCGATCTCGAGGACGCGCTGGCCCGGCCGGAACATCGACGCCTCGGCCATGATCGCGACCATGTGCGGCGCCGAGATCGTCTGCCCTTCGCCGATCGCAAGGGGCGTGTCCTCGGACGCGCGCTCGGCGGCTTCGGCCGGCACGAACCGCTCCCGCG
>JBQTJL010000005.1:0-4291 GCA_052387135.1 Methanobacteriota archaeon
TTCGGAAGCGGGCAGCGGGTAGCCGGTAGCCGGACGGTGGTACGGTCCTCGTGCCCGCATCCGAGCAGGGCATCCGCCCGGCTCCCCGCTTCCTGCTTCCTGCTCCCTGCTCCCTGCTTCCCGCGCCCTGCTCCCGATACGTTCCGTTTATAGCGCTCGCGCGTCATACTTTCGGTGACCTCCGGCGCGTCCCTTTATCGCGGCGCGGCGGCGTGTCCCGGCTGATGCCCCGAATGGCCGCTCCACAGACTGCCGAGAAGCCCGACAAGGCCGAAAAGGCCGCGAAGGCCGCCGAGAAGGCGGACGCCCCGAAGTCCGAGATCGGGCTCGAGAACCTCCCCGGCGTGGGCCCCGCGACCGCGGACAAGCTCCGCGAGGCCGGCTTCTTCGACTTGATGTCCGTCGCGGTGAGTTCGCCCGCGACGCTCGCCGAGCTCTGCGACATCGGCGAGATGGCGGCCCTGAAGATCATCCAGGCCGCGCGCCAGAAGGCGGACGTCGGAGGGTTCACGACCGGCGGCGAGCTCTTCGCGCGCCGCCAGAAGATGCGGCGGCTCGAGTCGGGTGCAAAATCGCTGGACGAGCTTTTGGGCGGCGGGTTCGAGCCCCAGGCGATCACCGAGCTCTTCGGCGAGTTCGGCTCCGGGAAGACCCAGATCTGCCTGCAGGCCGCCGTGACGGTCCAGAAGCCCGAGGACGAGGGCGGCATGAACGGCCACGCCCTGATCATCGACACCGAGAACACGTTCCGCCCCGAGAGGATCGTGCAGATCGCGAAGGGCGCGGATCTCGACCCGCAGGAGGCGCTCTCGAAGATCCACGTCGCGCGCGCCTACAACTCGGCGCACCAGATGCTGCTCGTCGACAAATGCCACGAGATCGCGCAGGAGCACCCCGTGCGCCTCCTCATCGTGGACTCGCTCACGGCGCACTTCCGGGCCGAGTTCGTGGGGCGCGGCACGCTCGCGGACCGCCAGCAGAAGCTGAACAAGTTCATGCACGACATCCTGCGGTTCGGCGACATCCACAACACGGCGATCCTCGTCACGAACCAGGTCCACGCGAAGCCCGACGCGTTCTTCGGCGATCCCACGCGGCCCGTGGGCGGCCATATCGTGGGCCACACGGCGACGTTCCGCCTGTATCTGCGGAAGAGCAAAGGCGGGAAGCGCATCGCCCGGCTCATCGACTCGCCGAACCTTCCTGAAGGCGAGGCGGTCTTCTCCGTGACCGAGGACGGGATCCGAGATTAGAGCGGGGAATGACGGGGCATGAGCGGGCTTCGCCCGCGCTGCTCCTTCGACAAGGATACGCTTCAGGCAGCTTCATGCCGGCCGAACCGGCATCCGGGTCGCGATGGGACTCCTCGACATGTGGAAGCGGGCGCAGAAGTACCACCCGCGTCAGGACGCCGAGCCGCGTCGGCGGCGCCGCGCGCGGCGCGCATCCGGGCTCGGCCTCGAGCCCTTGCGGTCCGGCCCGGCGGCGGCGTTCCTCCCGGGAGGCCGGGCGACGCTGCTTGCCGCCACCCTCGGCGGGATCCTCGTGGCGCTCCTCGTGCGCCTCGTGTAGGATCCGCAAGCGCGCGCTTGCAGCGTGCGGGAGCGGAGGGCGGTAGTTGCCGGATTTATAGGGTAGAAGCGGCGCTCTCGGGTACGGCATGCGCCGGTTCCGCGGCATCGACTTGGCCCTCGCCATCGCGCTCGTGTTCTTCCTTGGCGTGAGCCTCGTCTTGGGGTTCCTGCGACCCCCTCAGCCGCTCGGCGAGGGATTGATCCTCGCGGTCGACGTGACGCTGATCGTCGGCCTCGCGATCCGCTGGTGGCAGCGCGCGGCGCCGGTCCCGCTGTGGTTCGTCGGCGCGCTGATGGCCGCGCTGTTTGCGGCGATCCTCGGCGGCTGGTGCATCGGTACCGCGCCCGCCGGCGTCGTCGATCCCAAGCACTACTGTTGGAGCGAACGGCCGTTCGTGATGTTCGGCGCGCTGGGTTCCGTGTTCGGCGGCCTCGCGGTGGTCTGGCACGGCTGGTTCCAGGACGCGCGCCTGCACCGGCCGTAGCTAATACCGCGGCACCGACGGGTCGATCTCGTCCGCCCATGCGTCGATTCCGCCGACCAGGTTCCGGACGCGGGTGTAGCCGAGATCGCGGAGGAGCTTCACCGCGCGCGCGCTTCGGGCGCCCGACTTGCAGTGGGCCACGACCTCGCCGGTGAGCGGGACTTCCGATACGCGCTCCGGAAGCTCGCCGAGCGGGATGAGATGGCTCCCTTCGATGCGCGCGATCTCGTACTCGTGCGGCTCGCGCACGTCGAGGAGGAAGACTTTCTCGCCGCGCTTGAACTTCGCCTGGAGGGCCGCCGCGTCGATCTCGTACGAGTCGCCGAGGCGCTCCACGTATTCTTCGCCCCGAAGGCCGCAGAACTCCTCGTAGTCGATGAGCTCCTTTACGGTCGGGTTCGTGCCGCAGACGGGGCACTTCGGGTCCTTGCGGAGCTCGAGCTCGGTGAATTCGAGGGAGAGCGCGTCGAAGACCAGGAGCCGCCCCACGAGCGGGTCGCCGACGCCGAGGATCGTCTTTACGGTCTCCAGCGCCTGCACGCTCCCCATGATGCCGGGGAGCACGCCGAGCACGCCGCCCTCCGCGCACGACGGGACGAGGCCGGGCGGCGGCGGCTGCGGGTAGACGCAACGATAACAGGGACCCTTCCGCGCGTCGAACACGGACGCTTGGCCTTCGAACCGGAAGATGCTCGCATAGACGTTGGGTTTTCCGAGGAGTACGCAGGCGTCGTTCACGAGGAAACGCGTCGGGAAGTTGTCGGTCCCGTCGGCGACCACGTCGTAGTCCTTGAGGATGTCCAGCGCGTTCTCGCTCGTAAGGCGCGTCTCGTGGAGGTCGACGGTGACGTGCGGGTTCGTCTGCTCCAGGCGCTCCTTCGCGGCCTCGAGCTTGCGGCGGCCGACGTCCTTCGTGCCGTAGAGGACCTGGCGCTGCAGGTTCGACGGGTCGACGACGTCGAAGTCGACGAGCCCGATCCGGCCGACGCCGGCGGCGGCAAGGTAGAGGCTCGCAGGGGACCCGAGGCCGCCCGCGCCGACGACGAGGACGCTCGCGCGTTTGAGCTTCTCCTGCCCCTTCAAGCCGACCTCGGGCATGATGAGGTGGCGGCCGTACCGCCGGATCTCGTCCCGCGAGAGCGAGCCGCCCGCGACGGACGGCAGGATCCGCACTTCGTCCGAGTCCGCGACGCGCGTCCCGAGCCCGTCCAAGTGCCGGACGTCCTTCCCGTTCACGTAGACGTTCACGAAGCCGCGGAGCTCGCCGGTCTCCTCGTAGAGGTGGACCGCAAGCTTCTCGTGTTTTCCGACGAGCGACCGGAGCACGTCGCGCACGGTGTCGCCGGCGACCGCGATCGTCGGCTGGTCGTCCGTGTACCGCCGGAGCGGGGCCGGGATCTTCACCGCGGGCATCCGGCTATCCCTATGTCGTCGCGCGTTTAAGGATTTCTCTTGCGGCAACGGTCAGGGGTGCTCGACGAGCTCGACGAGGACGCCCGCGAACGACTCGGGGTGGAGGAACGCGATCGGGTGACCGGCGGCGCCGGTCCGGGGCACCGTGTCGATGAGCCGCACGCCGTCGGCGGCAAGGTCGGCGAGCGCGCGCCGAAGGTCGGGCACGCGGTAGGCGACGTGGTGGAGCCCCGGGCCGCGCTTTGCCAGGAACCGCGCGACGGGCCCCTCGGCGTCGGTGGGTTCGAGAAGTTCGAGGTACGGGGCCGCCGCGCCGAGGAACTGGACGCGCACACGCTGCTCCTTCGACTCGAGCACGGGTCCGGCGCGGAGCCCGAGGCCGTCGTAGGGCTTCCGGCCTTCGGCAAGCGAGACGACGGCCACGCCGACGTGGTCGAAGGCCCCGAGGCGGATCATACGGCGGCCTCCGGGACGTGCTCGCCGAAGACGCGGCGCATGGCGTCGCAGATTTCGCCCGTGGTCGCGTGCGCCTTCACGGCGGCGAGGACGTACGGGAAGAGGTTCTCGTCGGTCCCGGCGGCCCGTTCGAGCCTAGCGACGGCGGCTCCGGCGCGCCCCGTGTCGCGGCGGCGTCGGAAATCCTCGACGCGGGCGCGCTGGCGCGCCTCGAGCGAGGGGTCGACGCGGAGGATCGGCTCGGGCGGGGCCGCTTCGCTCGTGAACTCGTTCACGCCGACCACGATCCGGCGTCTCTCCTCGATCTCGCGCTGCATCTTGTACGCGGAGTCGTGGATCTCGCGCGCGACGAAGCCGGACTCG
>JBQTJL010000006.1:0-7375 GCA_052387135.1 Methanobacteriota archaeon
CGCGGCGCTCGCGCTCGCGGCTGCCGCCGGAAGGTGGCTTCGCTCCGCGAAGCGATGGTAGCGCGGGCTTCGCCCGCGCGAAGGTGGCGCCGCTACCTTCCGAGAAGCGCGCGGACCGCGTCGGCCACCAAAGGCGCGACCGTAACGCGGCTCGCCGCCGACTCGACCGTGTCCGTCGCGACGACGTCCGCGTAGCCCGCCGCCTTCATGCGTTCGAGCGCGTCGCCGACGAAGAGCCCGTGCGTGCATGCGGCAAGGAGCCGCGCGGCGCCTTGCTCGCGGAGCGTCCTTGCGGCCGTCACCATGGTGCCGCCGGTCGAGACGATGTCGTCGACGAGGACGACGGTCTTCCCGCGCACATCGAGCGATTTTGGCGTCATCACGACCTCGGTCCCGGAGAGGCGGCGCTTCTCCAAGTGGTCGTGCGGGCAACCCAAGAGCTTCGCGGTCGCGGCGGCCCTTCCGGCAGCGCCCGCATCCGGCGCGAGCACGAGCCCGGGCGATTCGCGCCGGAGCCGGTCCGCGATCGGACCCGCGGCCGAGACCGCCTGCGCGGGCTTCCGATAGAACCGGAGGACGTGCTCCTGGTGGGGATCCACCGTGACGAGCCCGTCACACGAGGCGTCGAGGATCCGCGCGACCGCCTCCGCCGACACCGCCTCGCCCTCGAGGAAGGTCCGGTCCTGCCGCGCATAGCCGAGGTAGGGTACGACGGCGAGGGTGCGGCGGGCGCCGTGGCGCCGTGCGGCGTCAAGCCACAGGAGGAGTTCGACCAAGGCCGCATCCGTACGGGTGCTCTGGACCACCACCACGTCCTCGCCCGAGACGCGGGTCCCGAGCCGGACGTACGACTCCCCGTCCGGAAACCGCTTCGTCGTGCCCTCGGAAAGGCGCGCCGCAAGCGACTTTACAAGCTCGGCGCTGAGCCGCGGATTCTCCGAGCCCCCTACGACGAGCATCACGGACCTCGGGGCGCGAACGGGCCGCGGCCGCATAAATCCACGGACTCGAATCGCCCTCGCTGTTTCGAAGAGCCCCTGACAGAAATCATATATAGTACACAAGGCTAAGGAGAGAACAACATCCGATCCACGGGCCCCTCATCCAGCCGGCCCGCCGGAGTTCACCTTCATGGCGAAACAGGAGCCTTCTCCTATCGAGTTCAAGCCGGTCGACGAGTGGGTCCAGGACCAACCGTTCGACACGACCGCCGAGATCGAGGTCCCTGCGACCCTCATCGACCAGGTGATCGGCCAGGACCGGGCGGTCGAGGTGATCAAGAAGGCCGCCGAGCAGAAGCGCCACGCGATGCTGATCGGCGACCCGGGCACGGGGAAATCGATGCTCGCCCGCGCGATGTCCGAGCTCCTCCCCCGCGAAGAGCTCGAGGACATCATCGCGTATCCGAATCCCGAAGACCCCCACTCGCCGCGGATCCGCGTGGTCCCGGCCGGGAAGGGCAAGGAGATCGTCGCGGCCCAGAAGGCCGAGGCGTCCCGCCGCCAAGAGCGGAAGGCGACACTCCAGCTCCTCCTCATGCTCGGGGTCCTTTCCTTCGTCGTCCTCTACTTCATCCGGACCGGGGACGCCTCGATCCTGATCTTCGGCATCATCGCGGCCGCGATGCTCTTCATGGTGATGCGGCAGATGGGCGTCCGCGAGACGGCGCTCGTCCCGAAGCTCTTGGTCACGCACAGCCCCACCGAGAAGCCGCCGTTCACCGACGCGACGGGCGCCCACGCGGGCTCGCTCTTGGGCGACGTCCGGCACGACCCGTTCCAGTCCGGCGGCCTCGAGACCCCGGCGCACGAGCGCGTCGAGGCGGGGGCCATCCACAAGGCGCACAAGGGCGTCCTCTTCATCGACGAGATCAACATGCTGCGGATGGACTCGCAGCAATCCCTCCTTACGGCGCTTCAGGAGAAGCGCTTCTCCATCACGGGCCAGTCCGAACGCTCCTCCGGCGCCATGGTGAAGACCGAGGCGGTACCCTGCGACTTCGTCTTGGTCGCCGCCGGCAACATGGACGCGATCAAGCCGACCGACCCCTTCCACCCGGGCATGCACCCGGCGCTCCGGAGCCGTATCCGCGGCTACGGCTACGAGGTCTTCTTGAACTCCACGATGGACGACACCGCGGACAACCGGAAGAAGCTCGTCCGGTTCGTCGCGCAGGAAGTCCGGAAAGACCACAAGATCCCCCACTTCGACAAGATGGCGGTCGCGGAGATCATGCGCGAGGCCCAGCGCCGCGCAGGACGCCGCGGGCGCTTGACGCTCCGCCTCCGCGAGCTCGGCGGCTTGGTCCGGACCGCGGGCGACATCGCGGCCGAAGAGAAGGCCGCGATCGTCACGCAATCGCACGTCCTTCGCGCAAAGGGGATCGCGCGCTCGCTCGAGCAACAGGTCGCGGACCACTACGTCGAGCGCCGCAAGGACTACCGCACGTTCCGGACCGAAGGCAGCGCCATCGGCATGGTGAACGGGCTTGCCGTGATCGGCGGCGGCGACGTCGGCGAACCCTCCGGCATCGTGATGCCGATCGTCGCCGAGGTGACGCCCGCGCTCTCGCGGAACGAAGGCCGCGTCATCGCGACGGGTAAGCTCGGCGAGATCGCCACCGAGGCCGTCCAGAACGTCTCGGCCTTGATCAAGAAGTACACGGGCCGCGACATCTCGAACCACGACATCCACATCCAGTTCGTCCTCGCCCACGAAGGCGTCGAGGGCGATTCGGCCTCCGTCTCGGTCGCGACCGCCGTCATCTCGGCGCTCGAAGAGATCGAAGTGAACCAAGAGGTCGCGATGACCGGCTCGATATCGGTCCGCGGCGAGGTCCTCCCGGTCGGCGGTGTTACGCCGAAGATCGAGGCGGCCGCGAAGGTCGGGATCAAGAAGGTCATCATCCCGAAGGCGAACATGCAGGACGTCTTGATCGAAGAGGCCTACCGCGCCAAGGTCGAGATCATTCCGGTCGAGACCCTGGACGAGGTCCTCCAGCATGCGCTCGTCGGCCCCAAGAAGGCGAACCTCCTCGAGAAACTCATGAAGTTCGTCCCGCGGCCCTCCGCGATCCTCGGGAAGGGAGAGGCGACGCGGGAAGGCGCGTCGCCCTCGTAAGCCCCCCGCTCCTCGAGGGAACGATGAAATCCCCTGTGAGCGTTGCAGCATCGTGGACGCGCTCGACATCCGCATCCTCCGCACGATGGGTCTCTTCCCCTACGGGAAGGTCCCGCGGGGCCCGGACGCGCTGAAGCCGGGGTACGTCGCAAAGAAGATCGGCGTGACGCCGGAGACGGTGCGCGAACGCATCCAGCGGATGGAGAAGGCGGGGCTCATCGCAGGTTACCAGGTCTATCCGAACCTTCGTCACCTCGGGCTCGAGGCGTCGGCGTACATCTTCGTCGTCGAGGACGAGGCGAAGCTCGCGGGCGTCCCGCAGGCGATCAAGCCGATCGACGGTCTGCTCGACGCGTTCTATTTCCTCGGACCCGAGATGTGCGTCGACCTCGCCTACCGCGGGCCCCGCGACCGCGACCGGAAGCTCCATCTCCTCTCGTCCGCAATGGGCGGGGCCGCGATGCACGAGTTCTACGTGCAGGACATGCCGCGGACCGAGGAGCCCCTGTCGAACCTCGACTGGCGGATTCTCCGGGCGCTCCGAGGGCGGGCGCGGCGCCCCTTGGTCGAGGTCGCCGAGGACGTGGGGGTCGGCTATCGCACCGTGAAGCGGCGCCACGACCGCATGGCGACCCAAGGCGACTTCTTCGCCGTCCCGCTCCTTGATCCCGGAAAAGAAGGCGGCCTCCTTCCGGTCGCGCTCCTCTTCTATCTTGCGAAGGACGCCCCGCGACGGACGCCGGGCGAGATCCTCAAGGCGTACGACGACCGCTTCATCCAGACGACGGTGCCGGTCTCGCCCGCGCTCGGCAACTTCGACATGATGGCGTTCGCCGAGTCGCCCGCCGACGTCGAGGCGCTCCGGCTCCGGGGTATGCGGATTCCCGGCGTCGAGAAGGTGCGGGCGCTCCTCATCCGCGGCGCCGACGACCACTCGGAATGGATCGACGACCTCGTCGAGGCGAAGGTCCGCGAGACCGCCTCCTGACAGAAACGACGGTCTGTCCTCTCGGTCTCGGACATCGAGGCCCGTGGGAAGAGCCAGGCGCGGGCCGCCGGTTCCACCCGTCTTGAGGTCGCCCCGGGCCCTGGGAGGGACGGTGAGCCCATGACCGCCCCATCCTCGGACGAGCACCTCCTACCCGCCTCGAACGCCACCCGCGGCCCCGCGGGTCCATGGGGGAAGGCGTGACCGCGACCGCCGTCGTCCCTGCGCACGGCCGCGAACGCATCGACGCGCTCGACGTGCTCCGCGGCTTCGCGCTCCTCGGGATCCTCGTGATGAACGTGCAGGCGTTCTCGATGCCGATCGCCGCCTACTTCAACCCCACCGTCTACGGGAGCCTCGAGGCCGCCGACGGCGTGGTCTGGCTCCTCGGGCACCTCCTCGTCGACCAGAAGTTCATCACGCTCTTCTCGCTCCTCTTCGGCGCCGGAGTGCTCCTCTTCTGCGACCGGATCGAAGCCCGGGGGGGCCGCTCGGGGCCCCTCCACTACCGCCGCATGGGCTGGCTCCTCGTGATCGGTCTCGCGCATGCGTACCTCCTCTGGTACGGCGACGTGCTCGCGATCTACGCGGTCTGCGCGCTCCTTCTCTATCCCCTGCGGAAGCGCTCGCCCCGCGCGCTCGCCCTCGCGGGCCTCGCGCTCATCGCCGTCGTCCCCGTGATCTTCACCGCGATGGGCGCCACGTTTTCCGCATGGCCCGCGGACCTGCGCCACGAGGTCGCGAACGACTGGGCGCCGGATGAGGCGACGCTCGCGGCCGAACTTGCGGCCTATCGGGGGGGCTGGCTCGAGCAGATGGCCCACCGGGTCCCCGAATCCCTCGCGATCCACACGATGTTCTTTGCGACGTGGCTCTTTTGGCGGACGACCGGGCTCATGCTCCTCGGGATGGCGTTTCTTAAGTGGGGCGTCCTTTCGGCCGCGCGCTCACGCTCGTTCTACGCGCGGCTTGCGGTCGCCGGCTACGCCATCGGGCTTCCCGTCGTCGCGGTGGGCGTCCTCCAGAACTTCGCGCACGGCTGGATGGTCGAGTACTCGATGTTCTTCGGCTTCCAGTTCAACTACTGGGGGAGCCTCGCCGTCGCCGCGGGCCACCTCGGGCTCGTGATGCTCGTCGCAACGAGCGGCGCGCTCCCGTGGGTCCGCCGGAGGCTCTCCGAGGTCGGCCGGACCGCCTTCACGAACTACCTCCTCCAGACGCTCGTCGCGACGACGATATTCTACGGGCACGGGTTCGGCCTCTTCGGCGAGGTTTCCCGCACGGGCCAGATCGGGATCTTCGCCGCGATCGTCGTCGCCGAGGTCGCGCTCTCCGCGTGGTGGCTCGCACGGTTCCGGTTCGGCCCGTTCGAGTGGGCATGGAGGTCGCTCACGTACCTCCGGCTCCAGCCGATCCGTATCGCTTCGCCGACCCCGGTCGTAGGCGTCTCCCGCGAGGTGGGCGGCTGAACGCCGACGAGGGCGACGCCGACGAGGTCCTCCGCGTCCTTCTCCGTCGTGTCGTCGAAGGCCCCGGCGAGCTCGATCCCGAGCTCCGCCGGCGCGCCGCCTCGGGCGAAGACCTTCCGGAACCCCTCGAGCGCCTGGCCCGGAGGCTCGTGGACGGTCCGACCCCGACCGCCGAGGACGTGGAACGCGCCCTCGGTGCCGGCTATTCCGACACGGAGGTGCTCGAATTGGCCCTCGCCGCGACCATCGGGGCCGCCACGGGGCGGCTCGCCGCCGGCCTTCGTGCGCTGGACGACGCCGTCATGGGGGGCCACGCGTGACGCCCGGGGGCCGCGGACGGGGCCAACTAGCGAGAGTACGCGTCGGCGACCTATGGCCATCGAGCGCCCCGCCGCGACCGTGCGCCCCGATCCTCGCTACGGGAGCGTCGAGACGCGCCCTGGGCCGCGTCAGGCCGGTGTCTTCTTCATCCGGTGCTCGAGCCAGTCCCCGATCCACGCGCCGAGGATGAAGAGGATCGTGAGGATCACGACGCTCACGATGATCGCGACAATCCCCTCGCCTAACCCTAATCCCAGGATGTCCTGCCCGGTCGCGTATTGGATGAGCCCGAGGACCACCCCGAGGACGACGCCGACGAGGAGCCCCTTCTTGAAGATCTCCATCTTCTGGGTCTTTCCGGGCGACATGTAGCCGTACGCGATGCCCACCAAGAACAGGATCCAACCCCAAGGGACCGCCATGGTATCCTCGCCGCCCGAGCGGTTTCGGGGGTTATGAGGGCTTCGTTCTGGCATGCTCAAATATTCCGCGAGGCATATAGCGACCCCATGGGACGTCCCCGTGCGTTGATGATCGGCCGGTTCCAGCCGTTCCACCTCGGTCATCTTCACGTGGTAAAGCAGCTGACGAGCACGCGCGACCTGATCTTGGGGATCGGGTCCGCGCAGGAGTCGCACACCGCGGTCAACCCCTTCACGGCGGGCGAGCGGTTCGACATGATCGAATCGGCGCTTCGCGCGGAGGCCGTGCGCGGTGCCGCCATCGTCCCGATCCCCGACATCCACCAGAACTCGCTCTGGGTGAGCCACGTCCTGCGGCTCGTGCCGCGCTTTTCGGTGTTCGTGACGAACAACCCGCTGCCGGCGCGCCTCTTCCGGGAGCGCGGCTTCGACGTCCTCCAGCCGCCGCTTTACGAGCGCCACCGGTACTCGGCGACCCGCATCCGCGAGGCGCTCCTTTCGGAGAAGGGCTGGCGCGACCTCGTGCCCGCGGCCGTCGCGGACGTGATCGACCGCGTCGAAGGCGTCGCCCGGATCCGCGAGCTTGCCCAGAAGGACTCGTGACCATCTCGGTCGCGAAGCGACCTCATTTCGCGAAGCTCATCCCGCGCGACCCTTTTGCCTTGCGGCAAAAGCGTCGACGGAAACTGCATCCTCTCGCTTGCGGCTCGCCCCTACGTGCGGGGGTCCTCGTTTCACTCGGACCCCCGGTAGACCTGCCCGCCCCTCGCCATATCGCGAAGCTCATATCGCGAAGCCCATATCCCGTCCGGTGGCGCGGCGACGCGTCGAGGACGTAGGAGGCGGGGCCGCCGGCTTCTTCGGCGCGAGCCGGGCCGCCGAGCTCGGGGCCGGCGACACGCTCCTCCCAGCGGGCGACGCGCCGCTTGCGAAGGTCCGGCTCTCGGGCGGCGGCCGCTGCAACGTGACCCACCACGAGTTCGACGTCGCCCGCTTCCTCGAGAACTATCCGCGCGGGGCCCGGGAGCTCCGCGGCGTGTTCGCGCGCTTTGGGG
>JBQTJL010000007.1:0-3664 GCA_052387135.1 Methanobacteriota archaeon
GGCGAACGCGATAGCGAACGCTCGATCGCCGGGCCCGTCGATTCACCGGGGCCCAGATTGTTTCCGCCTGTCCAAACGCGCGCCTTCATAAGCCACCCGCCGCATCCAAGCGGCAGACCTACATAGGAGTCATTCGAGCCGACGCCGCTCCGCGGCGCGGCTCAATTCGGTCGTTATCCCGCCCGACCGCGCGCTATCCACCTGGCTGCCGAGCCGATGGAGTGCACCACCCTTCGCATTCCACGGGGATCGCATGCGCGATGGCTTTAAGAGGCTCCGTGGGTTCTTCGCATTGAGGCTGGAACTGGGTGATGATGCCAACGCGGCCTGCGCTGGTCATCCTTGCCTTCTCGGTCTTCTCCGGATGCCTGGGCCCGAGTGATACCGACGAAACCGGGGGAGGGCCCCCCACTGGCTCCCCGGAACCAACGCCGCTCCGGGTCGTCGGTGCCCTGGGCGACTCATTGATGAACGGGTGGAACGCAGACGCGCAGCACGAGGGCGCGCACCCCGAAGTCTCGTGGTCGACCGGAGACGCGGAGTGGAGTTTTGCGCGGCGCTTCGGCGCCAACGCCACCGAGAACGTCGCGGTAGGCGGGGCGGCGTCATGGAACTTCGTCGAGCAGGTCGATGGGCTGGAGCACGCCACGTTTGCGCTCGTCGGCTTTGCGGGTGGCGGCTTGTGCACGGCGTTCGACACCGCTTGGCCTCCCCCACCCGACCACGACCTCGAACGTGAGCTGCGCGAGGGCATCCGCCGACTGAAGGCGCAGGACGTAACCGTGATGATGACGACCGTGCCGGACTTCGCGAGCATTGGGGAGGCGGGACGAGTGAAGGGGGCGCAGGGGTCCGACCATGCCCTGTATCTCATCAACCAAGCATGCGGCAGCGAGCCTGGTTTCCAGGATCGGTTGGCCGAGATGAACGCGATCATCATCCGCGTCGCCGACGACGAAGGCACTCTGCACGACGGGGAAGCAATCGGGATGCTTGCGTGGACCGCTGACATGGTATCCGAAGTCGATGGGTTCCACCCGAGCCCCGCTGGCTTGGAGGCGATGGCGGATGCTGCATGGTCGGCTTACGCGGACGCCACGGGATTCGCCCCAGCCGCCCTGAGGAGGTAATGGCCTCCATGCGAAGCGCGCGATGCGGGATAGCAAATCATTCGAGCCGACGCCGCCTCGCGGCGCGGCTCAATTCGGTCGTTATCCCGCCGTGCTGTACGCGCGGCGCTGCAGAGCAGCGTCGGTAGGCGGGTGGGCACTTCGCGCGACCCAGCATGGATAAGGAGTCCTGCGTTCTCGGCCTGATGATGGCACTCTGGCGAGGCAGGCCCACGCTTCTTCTTGCCGCGGCTCTCGTGATGGGGTCGCTGGCGGGGTGCATCCGTGGCACGGATGAGCGCGGCACGCCCGACGCGGGCGACGAGGTCGCGGCACTCCCGAACTCGCTCGACGTGGACCTCCACGAAACGCTTCTCAGCATCACCTTCCCCGTCGGCCAGCCGACCGCGCTCGTCCTCCTCAACGTGACGAAGGAAATGTGGGTCCGACCTTCCGTGTCAAACCCCGCGGGTTCTCCGTCGGAGGTTCCGCTCCGCTCGGAGGCGTATTGGGTGCTCTGCCCGTGGGTCCAATCCTTCGGCCTTGAGGACGAGAACGAGTACTGGCTACGTTTCTTCTGGGTCGAGGGTGATCGTCTCGAATGGGCGCACTACATGGGCGCGACCGGCGGCCGCGACGGGGATGGCGGCCACTGCGCCACGTGGGTGGAGGACCCGTATCCCGGGGCGCCACCGGGCAGTTTCCTGGATGCCCGCCAAGTCTCGATCGCCGCAGCCGAGCCCTTCGACGGTACGCTCGCGGTCCTCGTCGTCGCGCGGGCGGGCGCCCTCACGGCGTCGGGCACGGGCGCGGCCGAGCGCAGCGACGGCGACGCCCCCGTGGACGCGCCGGAGTTCCGCGTGCTCCTCGGTATCGCGCGGGAAGCTTGCGCCGACGACGCGGGCGATTTGTGTCCGCCCTCGGGTCAACGGTCGGCCAGTCCTCTCCTGCGGGCTGGCCCCAGCGTCTTCGGCGCGTGCGCGTGGTATTCCATCGACGCCGCGCCGTGCCGCGCCTTCGAACGCCGCTCGCCGCCGCTCGACGCGCCGCTCAGCGTGGGCGGCTGGAGCGCGGCGCGGGGCAGCCTTCTCCAGGGAGGGCTCGTTTCCGCCTTCGCGCGGCACCACGGGCCGGCCGAGTTCAAACTCTATTCGGAAACCGTCGAGGGCCCTCGTACCATCTCCTGCGTCACCGGCGACGCCGCGGGATGGGCGGGGATCCTCGCCCCCACCGAGGGCCCCACGCGTTTCCACGTCGCCATGAACTCGACCGGTTGGGGCTGGGCGATCAGCCTGTTCGAGATCCCCATCGACTTCCACGAGGCCGGGTTCGACCTGGAACCCCTCATGCCGCGCAACACCATCGAGGGCGAATGCGAGTCATGAAGCGTACCGTCGTGTTGCCGGCCTTCCTCGAGCGCCTTCGGCCGCGTCACATCACGACCGGGGCGTGCTTGTAGAGGTCGATGAGGAGCCCCACGAAGGGCCGCAGGTCCGCGTCCACTTGTGCGCTCTTGAGGGCTGCGTAGTATTCGCGCTTGCGGCGGGTGGGGATGTTCACCATGGGGTAGCCGTGCTTCCGGAGAATGAAATTCATGAGGAGGCGGCCGACGCGGCCGTTCCCGTCCACGAAGGGGTGCACGAGTTCGAACGCGGAGTGGAAGTAGGCGGCCACGACAACGGGGTTCGCCTTGCGCTTGTTCTTCGCGTACCAGTCGAGGAGGACCTTCATGTCCTTGGGGACTGCCTTCGGCGCCGGGGGGACCCATTCGACGCCCCGGATGTAGACCTGCACCGTCCGGTAATTGCCCGCTTCGGAGCCGAGGTCGCTGCGGAGCGTGTCCTTCACGACGATGCGGTGGAGGTCGCAGATGAGCCGCTTCGTGAGGTCGCCGCGGTACGCGAGGAGGTGGTCGAAGGCTTTCTTGTGGTTGAGGGCTTCGTTGATCTCACGCAGGGACTTGGCGGGCACGAGTCCATCGAAGAGGAGTTGGCTCGTCTCGTCGAGCGTGAGCGTGTTCCCCTCGATCGCGTTCGAGTCGTAGGTGAACGGGACGACGAATGCTTCGTACCGATTCTCGAGCGTCACGCGGGGTTCGCGCGCGAGCGCCTCCTTGAGTCCTCTGAGGTAGGCTTCGTCCTCCGGCGTCAAGAGCGCCGCGAGGATGCCGAGCTCGCGATCCGCCGCCTGCTCTCTCTTCGCAATCTCCTTCTTGGAAAGGTCCGCACCGAGGTACACGCGCTCCTTGCGGACGTTGCCGCCCTTGCGGACCGAGCGTACGCGGTAATAGTACGTTCGATCGCCGCGGGATCGCTTCTCGGTGAAGACCACGGAAAGTGTATGTCTACACCGTAATATGAACGTTGGCTTGCCGTAGACACACACCGCGAATGGAGGGGACGACGCCGCGGACTGGCCAGACGGCGGGATAACAAGTGGGCATGTAGGTCTGCCGCCGGTGGTTGATGGGCGGGCGGCGGGCTCGTTTCGGTAGCGCCTTTCGTGGCTACGATCTGGCTCGTCCTGCCGGAGCGCCGGCAGGTGAACCAGCATGA
>JBQTJL010000008.1:0-4263 GCA_052387135.1 Methanobacteriota archaeon
CGCCGGCTCTCGCTGACGACGGTTCCTCGGCATGTGCATCCCGGCAGCGACGACGCCGCGGGCGGGCTTCAAACGCACGAAAACGTGCCGGGAAGGGGGCTTAAGGAATCACGGATGCCCGCCCCTCAGGATACCTCGAACGTGAGCTCGACCTCGACCGGGATCCCGAGGGGCAGCGCGTTCGTCCCGACGGCGCTCCGCGCCGGAAGGTTCTCCGCGCCCCAGAGGTCCCGAAGCAGGTCGGTCGCCCCGTTTGCGACCTGCGGCTGCTCGCCGAACGTCTCGGTGCAGGCGACCCAGACGGTCGCGCGCACCGGTCGACGGATCCGGTCGAGCGACCCCAGCGCCTCGCGCGCGACCGCGAGCGCGTTCAAGCACGAAAGCCTCGCCGCCTCGTAGGCGGTCTTCGCGTCCACCTCCTTCCCGACGCGGCCCTTCACGGTGATGCGGCCGTCGAGGACCGGTCCTTGGCCCGCGACCATGAGCAGGTTCCCCGTCCGCACCGCCGGCGAGTACGTCGCCATCGCCTTCGGGGGCGACGGAAGCTCGATTCCGAGCCTCCCGAGCTTCGCCTCGACGCCTTGCATGATGCGCGCCATCGGCCCGAACTCTTATAGACCATTCGGCTGATGGGGCCGGGAATGGCATTCGCGCTTCCCACGATGGCCGAGATCCGCGAGGCCGAGAAGGCGATCCGCGGCATCGCGTGGCGCACGCCGCTCGTTCCGGCGTCGCGGGACGAGGACGGAAAAGTCTACCTGAAGCTCGAATGCCTCCAGCGGCTCGGGTCCTTCAAGATCCGTGGCGCCTGGAACCGCATGCGGGAGACGACGACGGCCGAGCGGCGCCAAGGGTTCCAGACCACGTCCGCGGGCAACCACGGGCAGGCGGTCGCGTGGACCAGCCGCAAACTTGGAGCGCCCTGCACGGTCTGGGTCCCTGAGACCGCAGTCGAACGCAAGGTCCGCTCGATGGAGTCGATGGGTGCCACCGTGCGGCGCATGCCGCATTCCGTGATCATGGAGGCGATGACGGACGACCGCTTCGCAAACGAGCACCCCGTGTTCGTCCACCCGTTCGGCGACACCCGCATCGTCGCGGGCCAAGGCACGATCGGTCTCGAGATCCTCGAAGACCTCCCCGAGGCAAAGACCGTGCTCGTGCCCGTCGGCGGCGGCGGACTCTCGACCGGCATCGCGAACGCGCTCCGCGCTTCGGGCTCGAAGGCGAAGGTCTACGGCGTCCAGGCCGAAGGGGCGGCACCACTTCCCCGTTCGTTCGCCGAAGGCCGGCCCGTCGACGTCGGCCGCGCGGACACGTTCGCCGACGGGATGGGCGCCTCCCGCGTCTTCCCGTACATGTGGCCGCACCTTTCGACGCTGCTTTCCGGCGCGTTCGCGGTCTCCGACCGCGAGCTCGAACAGGCGATCCGGCACCTTGCGACCGAATCGCACGTCGTCGTCGAGGGCGCCGGCGCCGCGGCGCTCGCTGCGGCCCGGCGCTACCGTGACCGGCTCGAAGCGCCGATCGTCTGCGTCGCAAGCGGCGGAAACCTCGCTCCCGAGCGCCTGCTAGATATTCTTAAGTAAGAGAAGCCCCGTGCGCTGCCACATGGTCTTGATGGCGCGCCAGGGCCGTCGTGTCGGGGGCCGCGGGCCCGGTGGCGGCGGCGGCATCGAACGCTCGACGCTCGTCTGGATCCTCGTCGGCCTGCTCGTCGTCGTGGGCGTCGCCGCCGCGCTGAAGACCGGCGTCCTCACGACAACCGCGCGAGAGGAACGGAAGGCCGACCCCTGCCGCGACCGCGACGTGCGCGACGCCCACATCCACACGAAAGTGTGGGTCTACGTCAACGGGAGCACGCCGTATCCCTTCTACACCCAGTTCGGAGGGCGAAGCCAGGTCGGGCCGCTCGCCGCGCACCTTCATCCTGCCCCAAGCGACAACTTCGGGGCCGAGCTGCATCTTGAGCCCGCAGGCTCCAACCTCGCCTGCGTCTTCCAAGGGTGGGACTTCCGGATGACCGGCGAGGCCGGCAACCTCTCGCTCCGGGACCCGGACAAGACCGTGTTCGCCGAGAACGCGACCCACACGTTAACGATCCAGGCCTACCACGAAGGGATCCGGGTCGCCACGCCGGCCGACGGCTGGGCCAAGTGGGTCGTCACCGGGGTCGGACCGCAGGACGTTCCCGGAGAATGCGTCTGGGTCGCCTACCACGAGCGCGAAACGGATCCGCCGCAGCCGCCGGGCGAGCGTTGCCCGGTGCGGTGGCCGGACGAGCCGCCGGCGGAATCCCCGGGGTAGAAGGTCGAAGGTGGAAGGTAGACGGGAACGGTCTTGGTGCCCGACACGTCGCCCTTCTTCCGTCTACCTTCGGCCTTTGCTGCGGATCGACACGACGCCGCCCGGCGCGAACTTCGGGTTCGCGAACGCGAGCCGCGACGCCGCCGCGCCTTGATGGAGCTTCACTTCGCCGTCGCGAAGCCAGCGGACGTGGCCGCAGGACTCGCACTCGACGTGCTCCTCAGACGCGAGAAGGTCTGATGCGATGCGCGTCACCTCGCCGCACGACAGGCAGACGATAGGGACGGATGGGACGCCCTTGCTTTTGCCAACCACGACACGACACTCCCCCGGATGGGTATGCTCTGTTCCAAAGGGGTTCATGTTATATCAACTTCACCTGGCCCGGCGGTGGTGGAGCCTTCGGCTCCACGGCGGTGGCGCCTAGCGGCGCGGTGGTGGGCGCTTTCGGCGCCGGGCCGACCACCGCGGAGCCACGACCGCCGGGATGCCGGCCACAGCCGGGGCGAAGCCCCCACCGCCGCGCGAGCGAACCTCGCGCCACCGCCATGTCCGGCGCGAATAAGAATCATCGACGCGGATGGACATTGACAGGTCCGGTCCCACTCCTGAGACGCTTGCAGCTATCCCAAAGACAACGATTAAGGGTAGCAGGACCATACGCGTCCGCCCGAGCGGGGGACAGTTGTGGAGGTCGCGGCACTTCTAACGAAGGCACTTGCGTCGCTGTCTCCCCATGAGCTCTACGCCGAGACCGGAATCGCTCCTTCCCGGCTGAAATCTTCGAGCGAGTCGAACATTTCAATGGAGCGACGGCACCACGTCGCCCACAGCAAGGAGTGGCCGTGGCTCCCCGTGCAGGACCTCAACGTCCTTGCCCCCCATCCGTTCTGCGTCGACTGCGGGCTCGTGAAGCCGATCGGGAAGGCGCGGGCGGTCGACCTCGGCGGGCTCGCGAACCTGCTTTCCCGGATGGAGCGCGAGCTTCGCGCGATCGGGCTCAAGGTGACCGAGGCGCAGCGGCGCCTCCTCATGAAGCGTCTCGAGGCGCTGGACGCCGGGGACGCCTTCGGACTCTCGAAAGAATCGCAGATCCGGATGGTCGCCGCCTGCGCGGCGTCCGTCCTCGGAAGGTCGGAAGACCAACTGCAATCGCTGCTCCGCTCCTGCTGAACCGAACCCGACGCCCGAGGCCCCGAGGGCCGACGGCGCGGGTGGTGAGGAGAGGGGGGGTGGGGGTAGCGGAAGCATCGGAGGTCCCATGCGGCCCATTGTGATCGTGCAGGCGCGCTTCGGATCCACGCGGCTTCCCGGCAAGGTCCTTGCCGAGGTCGGGGGCCGACCCGTGCTGATCCACGTCCTTCAGCGGGCCGCCGCCATCGAACCGCGGGCGCGCGTGGTCCTCGCGACGACGGAGGCCGCCGCCGACGATGCCACGGCCGCCGCGGCGGAACGGGCTGGCTTCGCGGTCTTCCGGGGCTCGGAAGACGACGTGCTGGATCGGTACTATCAAGCCTGGCGTCGGTTCGGAGGCGACCCCGTCGTGCGCGTCACGGCGGATTGTCCGCTTCTCGATCCCTCGGTGAGCCGTCGCGTCCTCGACCGGGTCCTTCGGGGCGACGTAGAGTACGCGAGCAACCTCCGTCCGAACTCGTACCCCGACGGCCTCGACACCGAGGTCGCGACCGGGGCCGCGCTCGAGTGCGCATGGGGCGAGGCCGAACGCCGGGCGGACCGTGAGAACGTCATGCCGTACATCTGGCTCCGTCCCGAGCGCTTCCGCATCGCGAACGTCGTCGGCGAACGCGACCTCTCCGAGCGTCGGTGGACCGTCGACGAGCCCGAAGACCTTGCGTTCGTGCGCGCCGTATTCTCCGGCCTCCGGCGCCGCGGCTGGCAAGGCCACGACCATCAGGAGGTCCTGCATGTCGTCGAGGAAGACGGCCTACGGGACGC
>JBQTJL010000009.1:0-1671 GCA_052387135.1 Methanobacteriota archaeon
CGCGCGGCAAGAAGGACGACGAGGGAATAGCATCGCTATTTCGGAGGAGGCCGACGAAGCCGCGCGACAAAAGACGCCGCGCACGGGCCGAGGACGGAGCGAGGCCTGAGGAGAAGGATTGCGCCCCCGCGGAAAGAACGGAGGGGTGGGGTCGGGAGGCGTGGTGCGGGGTTGGGATACCACGGGGGCGCGTTCCGGATGCAATGCACCCGGGATAGGCGGACAGGTACTCATCTCGCGGACTTTGCGTCACGAGGCAGGTACGGCACGTCCACCTCGAAGGACCCGTTCGCCTGTTTTCCCATAAAGGTTCCCCATCTTCCCCGACGTTGCTCGCGAGCCCTTTGTATGGGTTGGTAGGGTAGCGTTTGGAAGGTTCGTGAAGGGAGCGGGCGCTGCGGCGCCGGGAGCGACCGGCGACGCGACGCACGCTCCCGTCCGCATAGCGGGCCGCTCCCGCAAGGCGTAGCCTTGCCGCTTCCGCCGCGCCGTGAGGCGCGGCCGCCCACGTTCAGCCGTCGGAATCGTTCACCGAACGCGTCCCGGCATTGCCCGCAACAGAACACGTGCGCGCGGCCCCCGATCTTGGCGCGGACGGCCTCGTGGATCGGGCCCTTGCATTGGTGGCACGCGACGTCCACGGTCTGGCGGCCGGACACGTCCACCTTCTTCCGTCTACCGTCGGCCCACGCGACGTCCGCGTGGTATCCGCGGATCACGCCGATCTCCTCGAGCGCCTTGACGCGCGCGCTCACGGTCGGCGTGCTCGAGCCGACGCGCCGCGAAAGTTCGCGGAACGATAGCCGGGCGTCTCGCAAGAGTTCGAGGAGGATCTTCGTGTCGAGCGGGTCGAGCTTCACGAGAATCACAAACGCCCGACCGACTTAACCCTTTACATTCGTCAAGAGCAAAGAGGTTCTAATACGCGTGACATTAAGGGGGCCGTGGCGAAGGACCCGGTCTGCGGGATGGACGTCGAGCCGTCCGCGCGTGCGCTGCAAGCGACGCACATGGGGGTCGCGTACTACTTCTGTTCCGAGTCCTGTCGGCGACGGTTCCTTGCGGCGCCCGAAAAGGTCCTCGCGGAGGGTCCGAAGGGCATGAGCGCGGGTCTCGTCCAGCTCGGCCCCTCGCCCTCTCCCTCGCCCTTCGCCTCGCGCTCGCCCTCGCCTTCGCCCTCGCCCTCGCCCTCCGCCGAAGGCGGCTGGACCTGTCCGATGCACCCCGACGTCGTCCGTCCCGGGCCCGGCGACTGCCCGTACTGCGGGATGG
The DNA here is from genome assembly GCA_052387135.1 of Methanobacteriota archaeon. Classification (GTDB taxonomy): domain Archaea; phylum Thermoplasmatota; class SW-10-69-26; order JACQPN01; family JBQTJL01; genus JBQTJL01. Next base: position 1,273 of record JBQTJL010000009.1, read on the forward strand.
CGCTGGAGCCCCGCACGGCTTCGCTCGTAGAGGAGGAGAACGTCGAGCTTCGCGACATGACGCGGCGCTTCTGGGTCGGCGTCGCGCTCTCTCTACCGTTGCTTCTTGCGATGTTCGCCGAGCTCGGCGGGGTCGACCTCGGATCCGTCGCGCCGATGCGGGAGCGGCAGCTCGTCGAACTGGCCCTTGCGACCCCGATCGTATTCTGGTGCGGCTGGCCGCTTCTCGTCCGCGGGTGGCGCTCCGTCGCGACCCGGAACCTCAACATGTTCACGCTGATTGCGCTCGGCGTGGGCGTCGCCTATGCGTACAGCGTCGTCGGCGTCCTGCTGCCGGGGACCTTTCCGGACTCGGTGAAGGAGCACGGCCTCGTGCCGGTCTACTTCGAGGCCGCGGCGG
>JBQTJL010000010.1:0-3536 GCA_052387135.1 Methanobacteriota archaeon
AAGAAGGGGGACCAGGCTCACGGCGAGCTGCCCGAGCACGGGCCGGGTCGGAAGGAACACGAGGGCCGCGGCCGCGCCAGCCACCACGGCAAGCGCGAGGGTCTCCCCGTACTGCCTCGCCCCCTTCGGCCGGTATCGGGCGTCGGAGAGCGCAAGGAGAAACGGCGCGACGATGAGGGCGCCGCCCACGTCGCCGATCCACCACGTGGTCCATATGGGCCCATAGAGCCGCCACTCGGCGAACCCGGCGATCGCAAGCGAGGTGACGCCGACCGTCGCGCTCACGACGGGCGCGGCCATGCAGGCGGCGGCGAACCGAAGGACGGACGGGACCGCCTCGAACGCCCGGACGCCTCCGGCAAACCGCGCGACAAGATACGCCCCGACGAGCCCTTCGAGCGTGTTCCCCGCGCCAATCGCAAGCGACGTCGCGACGTTCCCCGCGGTCGCAAGGTTGAACAGGAACGCGCCGGCGAAGATCGCGGGTGCCACGCGGCGGCCGACGAGGAGGAACGCGGCGATCGCCACGCCGGTCGGCGGCCAGACCGGGCTCGCGGACGCATGGATCGAGGCGAACCGGAGCCCCAGCGTCCCCGCGAGGAAGTACACGGTCGCGACGACGAGGATCGTCACGAGCTCCTCGGTGGGGGTCCTTCGCGCTCGGGTCGTCACGGTCCTACCTCAGGTAATAGCCGCCGTCGACGACGAGCACTTCGCCGGTCACGTACGAGGCGTCGTCGCTTGCGAGGAACAGGATGGGTTCGACCACCTCTTCGACCTTTCCCCATCGTTTCAAGACCGGCTCGTCCGCAAGGGCCGCGGCCTCACCCGGCGTCGTCTCGGTGGTCATCGCGTCGGTGAGGATGCTTCCGGGCGCCACCGCGTTCACGCGGACGCCGTCGCGGGCGGCCACGTGGGCGAGGCTCTTTGCGAGCGCGGCGGTGGCGGCCTTCGCGGCAAGGTACGTGATCCCCGCGACGTCGCCGGTGAAGGCCGGCGTCGACGAGACGAGGACGAGCGATCCGGTCTTCTCGCGGCGCATCGCGGGAAGAAGGGCTTGCGCGGCAAACAGACTGCCGAACGCGTCCGTCCGCATCGGGGCCGTAAGCCGCGCCTCGTCGATCTCGTCCAAGGTCCCGAACCATTCCTCGCGCCGGAACGGATGGCTCGCAAAGAGAAGCCCCACGTCGATGCGGCCGAACTCGGAGAGCGCGGTCGCGACGAGCCGGTGCGCCTCGTCCCGGCGCGAAACGTCGGCGGCGATCACGATCGCCCGCGTGCCGGCCTCCCGGATCTCGGCCGCGAGCGCCTCGGCGCGCTCCCTACGGCGCGCGTAATGGATCGCGATCCCGGCGGCCCCCTCCCGCGCGAGCCTGCGACAGGCCTCCGCGCCCATGCCGCCGGAGGCGCCCGTAACGAGCGCGAATTTCCCGTGGAAGCGCGCGGCCGGAGGCGGAGGCGCCTTCATGCGAGCCGGTCGAGGTCCCGGAGAAGCTCGGCCGCGTGCTCGCTGGGGTCCACCTTGGGGTACACGACGCGGACGACGCCTTCCTTGTCGATGAGGAACGTCTTGCGGCTCGCGGCCCCGAACGCGTTCTTTACGCCGTAGGCCTCGACGATCTTCTTTCCGGGGTCGGCGACGAGCCGGAACGGGAGCGAGTATTTCTCCGCGAACTTCGCATGGGATTCGGCCGAGTCCGTAGAGACCCCGAGGACCGCGGCGCCCCGCGCCTCGAACTCTTTCCACGCGTCCCGGATCCCGCACGCCTCTTTCGTGCAGCCCGGAGTGTCGTCGCGCGGATAGAAGTACAACACGACCGCGCGGCCGCGCAAATCGGAGAGCCGCACGCGGCGTCCGGCCTGGTCGACCGAGTCGAAGTCGGGCGCCCGTTCGCCTACGGAAGGAAGGGGCATCGCATCACCGGAGGCGCGAAGGCGCGGGGCCCCCGATAAGGTCTTCGGACGCGGCCCCGGTGCGAAGCAGGAGCACGAGGCAGGTGACGAGCGCCAGCTCGACCCCTTTCGAGACGACGTCGATCGCCGCGACATCCTCGACCGTACCCGAGGCCGGTCCCACGAGAGGAACCCCCGCCGTTCGCGTGAGGAGATATAGACCGATGACGAGCAGGTTTCCGGCGATGCCTGCGAAGAACAGGCGCCGCTTCCACCTCTCGTACGTCGGGCCCGCCCAGGAAGGCCGGGCGGGCAGCGCCAGGAGGACCAGTCCATAGACCCCCTGGGCCACCGAAGCGACGACGAAGAACACGCCGTACCCCCACCACTCGGAAAAATGCCGCGGCGCAACACCCGCGTGGATCATGCTCGCTGCAAGCGACAGGAGACCTGCGGTCCGGACGAGCGCCATTCCCATGGCGTCACGCCGTCGCCGAATGCTCGCCGCGCGCGGTCCCGAGGTCCGCCCGCGGCAGGGAGAACCCGAACGTCGCTCCCTCGCCGGGCCCGAGGCTTTCGCACCAGAGCCGGCCGCCATGGAGCTCCACGATCCCGCGCGAAACAAAGAGGCCCAACCCCGTCCCGACGCCCGTCGGCTGCACCTCGTCGAGGACCTGCGAGAAGGGTTGGAAGAGCCGCGCGATCTGGTCTTGGCGCAGGCCCACGCCCGTGTCGCGGACGAGGACGCGGCACTCTCGCTCGCCTCCCAGGACCTCGATCCGGACGTGGCCGCCTCCGGGCGTGAACTTCAACGCGTTCCCCACGAGGTTTCCGAGGACCTGACTCACCCGTTGCGGGTCGGCCCGTGCGATCGCGTCCCGAGGCGCGGCCACGGAAAGCGCGATTTTCTGGGCTTCGGCGAGCGGCGTAAACCCCGCGACGATGTCCTCGGCGATCTTCGCAAGATCCGTCGGGACGGCTTCGATCCGAAGGTGCCCCGCCTGGATCCGAGCGACGTCGAGGAGGTCCTGCGAGAGCTTCGCGAGCCGGTCCACGTTCCGGTCGAGGATTTCGACGGCGGTCCGCTCCGCCTGCGTCGCGGTCGCGGACTGCAGCGACTTCAATCGGTGGAGCTGGAGCTTGATGGGAGTGAGCGGCGTCCCGAGCTCGTGCGCGGCGTTGTTGAAGAACTGGCGCTTCATCTCGTCGACGCGGCGCATGTGCCGGAGCTCCGCCTCCTTCTCGCGGACGGCCCGTTGCGCTTCTTGGGCGCGCCGCCGCTCGATGCCGAAGAGGAGACTTCGTCCAAGGACGGGCGGGTCCGTCCCGGCCCGGGGGAGGACGTCCTCGACGCCGAGTCTTGCAAGGCGCGTCGCAAGACCGAGGTCGGTCCCGGAATGGAGCACGACGACGGGAAGCTCGGGGACCCGCGACAGCAGCTCGAGGAGCGTCTCGTCGGCGTCGTCGCGAAGCGACGTCGCGTCGACGAGCACGAGATCCGCGCCCTCGGTGGCTGCGACCAGGGAGACCGCGTCGAGATCATGGCAGACGCGCGGCGAGAAGCGGGCTCCCGTGACGGCGGCGCCGGCCACCGCGGCTGAGAGCCGGTCTGCGGCCTCGGGTACCCGACCGAGGATGGCGAC
>JBQTJL010000011.1:0-12097 GCA_052387135.1 Methanobacteriota archaeon
GCGCGAGGCGCGCCGCGGCAGCAGCTCGCGCTTTCGCGCGAGCGGCAGCAGCGGCCTTTTCGGCCGCGGCAGCGAAACGTCGCTGCCGCGCCGCGAAGCGGCGCTGCCGCCGGTCCGCGAAGCGGACCCGCTACCACCGGCCGAAGGCCGGTCGCTGCCATCACAGTCAATCCCGCAAGGGATTGTCGTGGGTGGTATGACGGTCAAAGCGGCGGGGATCCACCCGGTCCCATTCCGAACCCGGCAGTTAAGCCCGCCTGCGTACCCTCTGGTACCGTGGATCGCGAGACCACGGGAAGGTTGGCCCGAAAGGGTCTTTGGCCTTGCGGGGAGTCCAGGAGCGGAGGCTGCAAGGGGCAACTCTTGCAGCTGAAGTAAACCTGGGCGTCGATCCGGAAGTCCATTGGTCCGCTGTCAGCCACCCATACCTTTCCTCCTCGGCCTCGCTCCGGCCTCGGTCGGCGCTCGGACGCGTCGGAAAGCAATCGACGGTTCTCGCTCGCGCGAAAGCGGCGCGCACGTCGCGCGCGCGGCGCCGCCGCGAGGGCGCCACCGTCGCATCGCCGAAGGCGATGCCACCATCCGGCTCGAGACCTTCACCCTCACGTTTCGCCCCCGCAAGGTTGAAGCCGGGCATCGATCGACGAGGGCCGCATGCCCGGCCTCCACGGCGGCAAGCTCACGACGCGGGGCGTGTGCACGTTCTGCGACACGCCGACGCACGCGATGTGCCGGAACTGTCAGCGGTCCATCTGCAGAGACCACCGGGTCGAAGGGACAGACCTCTGTTTCGAATGCGGCGGACCGCGGGATTCCGAAGATTAGTTCGGGGTTCCGCGAGCGCGCGATCCGGACCACGACCCTGCCGCCGCGATGAGCGCGCCGAGTGCTGCGAGGACGTTCCCCGGCGTCCACACCGAGAGCCCCCGCAGCACGTCCGCGCCGCCGACGAGCGCCGCGGATCCCACCGCGGCCGCCACGAACCCCGCAAACACCGCGGACGGCAGGCGGAGCCGGATCCCGGCTGCGACCCCGAGCATCCCGATCGTGGGAAGCGCCACCGAGAGGAGCGACCAGAGCGGCCCGCCGGGTCCGTAGAGGACGATCGGACCCGCCGTTCCCGCGGCCGCGAGCCCGAAGCCGGCCGGTCCGACGCCGCGGCCGTCGGCCCATCCGACCGCGGCAAGGAGGAAGCCGGTCCCGATCGTCCCGCAGAAGAGACTCTCGACCCACGCGCCCGTAAGGACGGCCGCGCCGCACCATAGGAACCCTCCGGCCGCCAAGGTCCGCACGCCGAGGATCGCGGTCGAGGATGGGGGGCGCATGGCCGTCGATCGATCGGGGGGGCGAAAAGCCCTCCCGCGATGTCCTGCAATCCCGCGGTGTGCGAAAAACCATGGAATCTCCTCATCCCGTCGCCGACCGGTCCCCGCGCCGGGTACGCCCATGGATAAGACCAAGCGGATCTTCCCAGTGCTCGGGTTTGTGACCATCGCGGCCGCGGCCGCGTTCTCGGGCGCTGCGCCCGCCGCCGCCGTGTTCTGCAGCCCGGTGCTGTTTTCCGGCACGTCGGGCTGCGGCGTAAACGAAAGCTGCAGCCTCGCGAAGAGGACGACCGCGCAGTCGGACTCGGCCGCTGTGGTCGTGATCTCCTGCCGGCTCTTCGCCGACGTCGAGGATTGCTCGACCGAGCAGCCGCCGTGGTGGGTCGAGGCCGGCGCCGAGCAGATCGGCCCCCTCGACTCGGTCCTCGTCGAGTTCGTCTGCGAGGACGATCACGTCGCGGCCTGCACCGCGACGTTCCTTGCGAACCCCTGCCAGGGGCAGGGCAAGCCGGAAGCGACCGGGCAAGGCGAATGCATCCTCGACGTGCAGGACGACCCGAGCGACACCATCCCCGTCGTGGGCGCCTGGGGCGGATGCCACCTCGACCCGTAGGTCACTCGAAGTGGGCCCCGAGGCTCGCCGCGATCTCGCGGAGCCGCGCGTCTTCCCGGAGCACGGAGACCGCCGCGCGGATGGGAACGTCGCGCGGCATCCGGATCTCGGCGAGGGAGCCCGACGGCGCGACCTCCGCGGGTTCGTGGCCGACCGCGAGCTCGGAGACGAGGAACACCGCGTCGACGCCCCCGCCCGCCACGTGGAGGAGGTCGCCGATGCGGATCGCCTCGTGCTCGATCTCGACGGCGGCGACCCGCGTCGCGGGGTCGTACCGCTCGACGCGGCCGACCCTTCGCTCGTTCAGCATGACACGGCCTCTCTGCGCGGTCGTTCTTTACCGTTTCGTGCACCGTGATATATGGTCACGTCACGTCCGGTCGAACGAAGGGGCCTCGGCCTCGACCGCCAGAGAGGCCTTGCTGCCGGCCCGGTCGACGTCGTCCACGTAGTATGGCCTCGTGCCCACGTTCCCGTGGCCTTCCATCGTGAGGAGCCCGTCCTCGAACACCAGGAACTCGACCGCCCATGAGCCCGGCGCCGTCGCGTTGAACCCGGCGACGCGGATCGGGACCGCGATCTCGCGCGTCTCGCCGCAGGAGATCCGTCCGACGTCGACCGCGGACCGGTCGCCCGCGATGCCGGTCGCGCGGGGGACGACGAACGTCACGAGCCGGATCGGCGTGGAGCTTCCCCCTTCGCACGTCACGAAGAGGATCGCGGAGAGCGTGAGGTTCGTCCCTTCCCGCGACTCCTCGAGGAAGAACGCTCGCTGGATGTCGACGCGGCCTGGTTCCCGGAGCTCGTGCGCAGCCGCGGCGGCGCCCCCCAGCGCGAGCACGATGACGCCCGATGCGAACAGGATCTTGCGGTCCATGCGACCCCATAGCGTCTCGCGGACCGATGAGGGCTCTCAAAGCGTTGGGGACCGGCCCGACGGAAGCCTCAAGGCGGGAAAGAAAGGTCGACGCCCGACAGGGTCGCGAGGTTCTCCGTGTACTTTCCGGTGGCGGTCCCGTTCAGCCAGAACGTGTACGTCCCCGGGCGACCCGTCTCCGCCCCGTACGTCGGCGGCCACGCGCAGGGACAGGCTTGGAGCGGCGCCACGTTCGGGAAGCGGGCCGTCATCTGGTCCGAGGCGCGCGCCGCAGCGGCCCGGAACGCGCCGATGAACCGGTTCCCGATCGTCACGTTGATCGGGCCGTCGTGCACGACGCGCGCGCCCACGCCGGAGCCCGCGGGGTAGAGGTGGGCGCTGAGGTTCGAGGCGAAATCCGGTGTCGTGTACAGGAACGAGCCGTTCCCGGAACGCGTCGTGTTCAGCGTGACGCCCAATCCGCCGCCGAGCCTCCACGTGAGGTTCGAGCCGTTCCCCGCGGTCCAGAACGCGGCGTGGTACGTCGCGGCCGGGCCCGCCGTGTTCACCGTGATGAAGAGCCATCCGGGGGTCGACGTCCGGTTCTCCAGGACCGACACGCGCGCTGCCGCCGGTCGGTCCACGCGGACGGCGAGCGGCCGCTCGCGGCCGAGCCACGTCGCGGCGGCGCCTCCGCGGGCGTGGCCGAGCAGCGTGAAGAGGCGCAGCCCGAGCTCCGCGGGGTCTTCGGTCGTGATCGGCAGGTCCGCCCGCAGTTCGAACGGCGTCCCGTTCGTCGTGAACCGGATCGTGACCCAATCGTACTCGCCGGACGATCCTTCGGCGACGAGGGCCGTGTGGATCGCGGGCGCCGGCGCCGGAAGGAGAGCGACGACGATCAGGGTGGCCACTACGAGGATCTGGGAGCGGGACCGGAGACTGAGCCTCCCCACGACCTGAAGTGTCCGGCCGGCAGCATCAGCGTTGCTGCGTGTCGTTTGCGCTTCTCTTGTTGTCCGGACGCGCGGCTTCCCATGCTGCCAACCGCCTTCGGAAGAAACCCTCGGGCTCGCCCGGCCGCGGCACCGGCCGTGCAAGCTCCCACAGGCGTGTCGCCTCGTCCCGGGCTTCCCGTTCTTCGGCCGCGACCGCGGCCTCGGTGTGCTCCGCGGTCCGGAACGCGCTCCACGCCGCGAGGATCTTCTTCACCTTCGCGTGCGCGCCCCGCACCGTGTAGTCGGCACCGGCGTCCGTAAACTGCACGAACGCCTGCACGTCTTCGCCAAAATAACGCCCCTTCCCCCGGCCCAGGTACTGCCACTTCATCCCGAGCTTCTTCAACGGCGCCTTGATCGCGTCCTTGTTCGGCTCGTAGACGTCCATCGGAAAGACGACGCGCGTCCGTTCGGGCGTCCTCTTCGGCGCCGGCTTCCGCTTCGCTCCGGCCGGTTTCTTGCCCTTTGCCGCCCGCTTGGTCGCGCGTCTCTTCGCCACCGGGACCGTTTGGCCCTACCTCGCGCCGGGACCGTATTTCTTTCGACGGTTCAGCGTCCGAGGATGCGCTTCAGCCATCCGGTGAACCCGGCGGCCTTGCCTTCGCGTACGAGGTAGACGTCCGCCTTCTCGTGCGCGCGCTTCGGCACCGCAAGGCCCACGAGCGCTCCCGCCTCGGCTTCGGGGACCGGGCGGTGGTCGATCTGCAGGCTCTTCACCGTGAACCGGAAGTCGTCCCCGTGGCCCGCGATGTGGAGGCGGTCTCCGACGTGGATGGCGCCGCGCTCTACGTGGACCACGGCCGCGTGCGCCTTCGGATAGTAGTGCGTCACCTTTCCGATCTTCTCTTCTGGTGCCATGGAGGGGAGTCTGCCTTCGCGGAACCTCAACCTTGCGCATTCGCTCGACCGCGACTTTATAAGCTTCCGTCACAACGACGGAACGTCGACGACGACGAGTCCCGCGTCGATCCGGACCGGGTACGTGCGGAGCGGGCGGTCGGCGGGTGGTACGACGGGCTCGCCGTCCTCGAGGCGGAAGTGCGTGCGGTGCCGCGGACACACGAGGCAGCCTTCCTCGATCCGGCCCGCGGCGAGATCGGCGTACTGGTGCGTGCAGATGCCGTCGAGCGCGAAAAGGCGCCCGCCGTCGTTTGCGAGCACGACGTACCGTCCTTCGATCTCGAACCCCCGCACGCGGCCCGGCAGCATGTCCGAGGCGTGGCACAGGATCATCGCTCGGCCCTCTTCCGGAACGTCTCGGGCGAAGGCAGCAGCGCCGCGAGGATCCCGAAGATCCATGCGAAATGCCAGACCAAGTGGAACGTGCCCTGCGAGCCGGAGGGAAGCGACACCTCGACGAGGCCCGCCGCGACCCCCACCGCGAACCCGCCCACCGCGAGGCGCCGGCCGAGGCGCGCGCGCGGGCCCGCGGTCGCGAGCCGGACGACCGCCGCCGCCGCGAGGACGAGGAGGAACCCCGCCCCGAGGATCGCCCACGATGCTTCGCGGGCGTCTTCCGTCCCGCGGATCGGCCCGTCAAGGATCCCGATCGCGTCGTCGACCGCGAGGACGAGGAACGCAGGGAGGAGGAGCGCCAGAGGCCGGCCCTCGAACCCTCGCGGCTCCGCGCGCCATCGCGAGGCGAGCGAGAAGCAGACGTAGCCCAGCGCGGCAAGGAGGATGCCGTCGTAGAGGAGCCAAGCGCGGGTCGTCACCCATCCCCCGTCGGCCGGCACCACGAAGAGGCCCGGGTCGATCGCGTACGCGACGAGACCGGCGAGCGGGACCAACGCGACCCAGACCGGATACCACCGGTGGCCGGTCACCGGGTTGTGGTATCCGGGCGACGACGAAAGAAGGAGGAGGAGCCCCGCGTCGAAGAAGATGAGGACGAGCCGCCACCGGGGCTCCGGGTCCCAGACCCCATCGGGCGACAGCGCCCATCGAAGGAACGGCAGGACGAACAGACCCGCGAGGACGAGATGGAGCCGGTCCTTCGGGCGTCGCGCAACGAGCAGCGCCGCCCCGACGAGCGCGGTCAGGCGATAGGCCGCGTTCGCGTCCCAGACGGGTGCCGAGAGACCCACGCCCTCGGAATCAGCGCGCGGCTATTAAGGCTAGTGACCGCGCGAGCGGAGGCGGCGCGCCGCCCCCCGAGGAAGCGCCGTGGAACTCGTGGGAGGCCGCCGTGAACTGGACGACCTCCTCGTGGAACCCGTAGAAGCCGACGAAGGCTCCGCCGGTCCCGTGCCCGGCGTACGCGTATCGCCACGCGCCGGTCACTGGCGGCTCGTCCGTGAGCACCTGCAGGTCAATCCCGTCGCCGATCTTCGTGAACTCCGTCCGCGCGTTGTCCGGATCGAAGAGCTCGAGGTGCTGCGCGCTCGCCGCCGGGACCGGCCCCACGGCGAACCCGAACAGGCCGACGACCCGCTGCACGAACGTGAACCCGTCGGGGACCTCCACGGTCTCCACGGGCGGGATCGGCTGGAATTCGGGGACCGGGAGGATGGGGATCAAGATGTTCTCGTGGATGGTCTCGAGCGTGATCACGCGGAACGTGCCCTCGTAGCTTGCTCCGCGCGACTTGAGCTTCATGTCCATGCTCGTGAACGGATCGCCGTTGAAGTCGACCGAGTCGATCCGGAAGCTCGTGACCCAGCGCGAGAGCGGCGAGTAGACGTATTCGAACGTGACGTTCAGGTCGGGCCGTTCGAGGGACGGAAGGTCCGAGAGCGGGAAATAGGCCGTCCCGTTGATGTGGAAGCCCGGGGATTTTCCGGCGGGGTCGCCCGCGTCGGGGACCGCCATCGCAGTGAGCGTGAACTCGACGGTCGACGCCTCGCCGTCGATGAAGGACGAGATGCTCGCCGGCCAGCTCTTGCCGTCCGCGAGCGGGAAATCGAACATCTTGAACGGGCCGCCGGCGATCGCGCCGTTCAGGTCGGCGCCGACGTCGCCCACGAAGAACGTGTCGAAGTACTGGTCGAGGACGCCGGCGTTGCGCTCGGCCGCCGCGACCTTGTAGCCCTTTTCCGAGACCTCGTAGACGACGACCTTCACGGGCGCCGCAAGAAGCGGTCCGAATCCCGCGTCGAAGACGACCTCGTACTCCCACCAGTCGCCGTGCTGCCACGACGGGAGTGCGCCGGGCTCCGTCGGCGCCTCGGACCCGCCCGGGGCGGGGAGTAGGCCCGAAGCCGGCGTCGTCACGGTCGACGTGGGCGGCGCGACGGCCGGCGTCGTCGAGGGCGCGACCGACGTATCGTCCCCGGACCCGATGCAACCGGCGAACGGGAGGAGGACGGCGAGAAGAAGGATGGCCTTGCCTCGGGCTTCCATGGGTCGGACCCGCCGGAAGTACCCCCATTTTCCTATAAGCGTTGTGGTCGTCCGGGCCCCAGCGCGACTATAGGAGACCGAGCGCGAGCTTCGCGGCGTCCGTCATCTTTGCCATCGTCCACGGCGGGTCCCAGACCACGTCGACCTTGGCGTCCTTCACGCCGGGCACGTCGGCGGCCTTCATCTGGACCTCCATCGGGAGGTACTGGGCCGCCGGGCAGTTCGGCGTCGTGAGCGTCATCTTGATCGCGACGACGCCGTCCGGCGCGACCGCGACGTCGTATATCAGGCCGAGCTCGTAGATGTTCACCGGGATCTCGGGGTCGTAGCAGGTCTTCAGGGCCTTCACGACCTCCTCCTTGATGTTCTCCGGAGTCGTCATTCGCTTCCTCCGACGAAGCGCAAGCGCAGGCGCACGCGCAAGGGCCAGGCGGGGCGGGTCACGCTTCGCCCTCCTCGGTCGAGACCGTCTCCGGTCGCCCTTGGAGCGCGGCGCGGAGCGTGTGCCAGGCGAGCGTCGCGCATTTGACGCGGGCCGGGTAGTCGCTCACGCCCGAGAACACCGCGAGCTTGCCCAGCCGCTCGCGGTCGTCCCGCGCGCCGGTCACCATGTGGTGGAACCGGTCGAAGAGCGCCTGGGCCTCGGACACCGTCTTCCCCTTCACCGCGTCCGTCATCAGGGACGCGGACGCCTTCGAGATCGCGCAGCCATGGCCCTGGAACGCGACCTCGTCGATCCGGTCGTCGGCGCCGAGCCGGAGGAACACGGTGACCTGGTCGCCGCACAGCGGGTTGTCCCCCTCGGCGCGCCGGGTCGCCTCGGTGAGGATCCGGAAGTTGTGGGGCCGCCGGCTGTGGTCGAGGATGACCTCCTGGTACAGTTCGCGCAGGTCGCTCATGCGAGACCTCCCGCATGGAGCGCCTCGCCCCCCGGAAGCCGCCGCAGGAGGGCCGCGCCGAGCACCGTCCGGACGGCTTCGTCCCGGATCCGGTCGAGGACGTCCCGGCCGAACGCGTACGATAGGATGCCGCGCGCCGTCTCGTCGTCGATCCCGCGCGAGCGAAGGTAGAAGATCGCGTCCTCGTCCATCTGCCCCGTGGTCGAGCCGTGCGTGCATTTTACGTCGTCTGCGTAGATCTCGAGCTGCGGCGTCGAGTCGACGAGGGCGGCCTTCGAGAGGAGCACGTTCTTGTTCGTCTGCTTCGCGTCGGTCTTCTGCGCGCCCGGCCGGACGAGGATCCGTCCGTGGAAGACCCCGCGGGCCGAGTCCGCGAGGATCCCCTTGTAGACCTCCCGGCTCGACGTGTGCGGCGCCGCGTGGTCGATCCGCGTGTGGTGGTCCACGTGCTGCGTCCCGCGCGGGACGAACAGGCCGCCGAGGTAGAGGTCGGCTCCTTCGCCGTCGAGCGACGCGTGGATCTCGTTCCGCACGAGCGCGCCGCCGAACGCGATCGAGTGGCTCGTGACGGCCGAGGCGCGCGCGCCCGAGATCCGGAGCGTGCCCGCATGGAAGGTCGAGGCGCCTTCCGCGACGAGGCGGACGTGGTGGAGCTTCGCGTCCGGGCCCACGGCGACCTCGGTCACCGCGTTCGTGACGCGCGGACCTTCCGTCGCCGGTCCCCCGACGTACGTCTCGAGGACGGTCGCCTCGCTCGAGCGACCGAGCACGACGAGGGTCCGGGGGTGGGTCATCTCGCCCTCTGCGCCCGTCGAGTGAAAGAGCAGATGGATGGGCGTTCCGACGATGCAGCCGTCCGGGACCGTGACGAGCGCGCCGTCGGAGAAGAGCGCCGTGTTCAGGGCCGCAAACGGCCGGTCGACGCCGACCTGCGCGGAAAGATGCGACTCGGCCGTCTTTCCGTCGCGCCGGAGGGCCTCTGCCAAGGGCTCGACGCGGACGCCCGCGGGAAGCGCGGGCCCGGCGACGCGGCCGCCGGCGTACCGGCCGTCGACGAACGACAGCTCGTGGCGAGGGACCGACGCGAACGGGTCCTCGGCGCGGGGGCCGGCCGCCCGCAGCGCGGTCGGGGCGCGGAAGGCGCGGCGGGCGAACCCGGAGATGTCCGTGAACCGCCAGTCCTCGTCGCGGACCGGGGGGTGTCCGGACCGCTCGAACGACTCGATCGCGCGCCGGCGGAGCGCGGCGAGCCACGGAGCATCCGCTCCGGGGAGCGTCTTCTCGACGCCGCGGAACGTCTCGATCGCGGTCTCGGCTAGGCCCGTACCCACGCGTATCCCATCTCTTCGAGGTGGAGCGCCAGCTCCTTGTCGCCGGACTTCACGATCCTTCCGTCGACGAGGACGTGGACGCGGTCCGGCACGATGTGGTTCAACAGCCGCTGGTAATGTGTGATGAGTAGGAAGGAACGCCGGTCGTCCCGCAGCGCGTTCACGCCTTGCGCAACGACCTTCAGAGCGTCGATGTCGAGCCCGGAGTCGGTCTCGTCGAGGACCGCGAGGCGGGGCTCGAGCACCGAGAGCTGGAGGATCTCGTTCCGCTTCTTCTCGCCGCCCGAGAAGCTCTCGTTCACGTTCCGCTTCAGGATGTCGGAGTCGAACCCGAGCCGCGCCCCCTTCTCCTTGATGAGGGCGAGGAAATCGATCGCGTCGATCTCTTCCTCCCCGCGGTGCTTGCGGGCCGCGTTCAGGGCGGCCCGAAGGAAGTAGGCGTTCCCGACGCCGGGGATCTCGACCGGGTACTGGAACGCCAGGAACAGGCCTTCCCGCGCCCGCTCCTCGGGGTCGAGCGCCAACAGGTCCTGCCCGCGGTAGAGGACTCGGCCTTCGGTGACCTCGTACGTCTCCCGGCCGGCAAGCACCTGCGCGAGCGTCGATTTTCCGGAGCCGTTCGGGCCCATGATCGCGTGGACCTCGCCTTCGTCGATCGTAAGGTCGAGGCCCCGGAGGATCTCCTTTCCGGCGACCTTTACGTGCAGGTTCTGGATCTGGAGGACCGACATGACCGTCACCTACCCTACGCTGCCCTCGAGGCTCACGCCGAGGAGCTTCTGCGCCTCGACCGCGAACTCCATCGGGAGCTCCTTCAAGACTTCGCGCGCGAACCCGTTCACGATCATCGTGACCGCGTCCTCGGTCGAGAGGCCGCGCGACTGGCAGTAGAAGATCTGGTCTTCGCCGATCTTCGAGGTCGACGCCTCGTGCTCCATCTTCGCGGTGGGGTTCTTCACCTCGATGAACGGGAACGTGTGGGCGCCGCAGCGGTCGCCGATCAGCATCGAGTCGCACTGCGAGTAGTTGCGCGCGCCTTCCGCGCTCGCGAGGATCCGCACCATCCCCCGGTACGTGTTCTGGCCGAACCCGGCCGAGATCCCCTTGGACACGATCGTGGAACGCGTGTTCCGTCCGATGTGGATCATCTTCGTCCCGGTGTCCGCCTGCTGGCGGTTGTTCGTGACCGCGACCGAGTAGAACTCGCCGACCGAGCCGTCGCCCTGGAGGATGCAAGAGGGGTACTTCCACGTGATCGCGGAGCCCGTCTCGACCTGCGTCCAGGAGATCTTGGAGCGGGCGCCGAGGCACTTCCCGCGCTTCGTCACGAAGTTGTAGATGCCGCCCTTCCCGTTCTTGTCGCCGGGGTACCAGTTCTGGATCGTGCTGTATGTGATCGTGGCGTCGTCCAGCGCCACGAGCTCGACGACCGCGGCGTGGAGCTGGTTCTCGTCCCGCATCGGAGCCGTGCAGCCTTCGAGATAGGACACGTGGGCGCCCGGCTCGGCGACGATCAGGGTGCGCTCGAACTGTCCCGTCTCCTTCGCGTTGATCCGGAAGTAGGTCGAGAGCTCCATCGGGCACCGGACGCCGGCCGGGATGTAGCAGAAGGAGCCGTCGCTGAAGACGGCCGAGTTCAGCGTCGCAAAGAAGTTGTCCGAATACGGCACGACCGTCCCCAGCCACTTCCGCACGAGGTCCGGGTGCTCCTTCACGGCGTCCGAGAAGGAACCGAACACGATGCCGAGCTCGGAAAGTTTTTCCTTGTAGGTCGTCGCGACCGAGACCGAGTCGAGCACCGCGTCGACCGCGACGCCCGCGAGCGCCTCTCGCTCCCGGAGCGGGATCCCGAGCTTGTCGTACATCGCGAGGATTTCCGGGTCGACCTCGCCCAGCGACGCCGGGCGCCGCTTCGGGGCGGCGTAGTAGTGGATCGCCTGATAGTCGATCGGCGGGAACTTCACGTTCTGCCACGTGGGCTCCTTCATCGTGAGCCAGTGGCGGTACGCCTTCAGACGCCAATCGAGGAGCCACTGGGGCTCCTCCTTCTTCTTCGAGATGAGGCGCACGATGTCCTCGGAGAGCCCGCGCGGGGCCCGCTCCTCTTCGATGTCCGCCGTGAACCCGTACTTGTACTCGCGCGTCGCGAGCTCCTCGATCGTCTTCGAGGACGTCAACGGACCTCACCTCCCGTGCGCGTCCCGAGCTGGATCAGCCGGGACGGGGGCGTCGTAAGGTCCGATAGCCGGATGCCGTCCAGCGCGCCCTTGATCGCCTGGTTTACAAGCTGGAGGTTCGAACGCGTGAGGCAATCGTGCTCCAACTCGCAGTTCCCGGGCCCCTCGCTGCACATCGTGAGCGCGATCGGGCCCTCGAGCGCCGTGATGACCTCCTCGACCGTGATCGCGGACGGGGCCTTCGCCAACGAATAGCCCCCCTGGACCCCTCGGTGCGACACGAGGAGGCCGGCCTTCGTCATCGATTTGAGGAGCTTGCTCACGGTGGGGAGGGGGATCTCGGTCTCCGCCGCGAGGTCCCGGGCGTTGTGGACGCCTTGGGAGGACCCCCTTGCGAAGTGGGTGAGGAGGAGGATCCCGTAATCTGTGAGGCGAGAGATGCGGAGCATGCTTCCCTGATACTGGACAAGTTAAGTCCTATATATGAACATTTGGTATAGAGGGGCGTTTGCTCCGTTGCGTTGCAGGTGGAGCGGCGCCTTCGGCGCCGGGCTGAGCG
>JBQTJL010000012.1:0-26563 GCA_052387135.1 Methanobacteriota archaeon
GAGCCCGGTGAGTTCGTAGAGGAACGAGGCACCGGGCTCGAGCTCGTCGGCGTGAGCTTTGCGACGACCGCCGGCTACCTCGTTGCGACATGGGGCGCGGCGGGTGCCCGCCGGTCCGCGATCGCGGCCGGCCTGCTCCTTTCGGGCGCCGGGATGATCACGTTCCTTGGCGCCGGGATCGCGGGTTCCGGGTTCGACGGGGGCTGGGTCCCGACGATCGTCTTTGCGTCCGGGATGGCCGTCGCGGGGTTCGGGGCGGTGCGGTTCGCCCGCGGCGCGGGCGGCGCCGGCTGGGGGATGCTGCGGCGCGGGATGGCGCTTGCGGCGCTCGGGGCCGCGGTCTGGATCCCGGTCGACTTCTCGGCCGGCGTCCATTGGTGGCAGCCGGGAAACCTGCTCGCGCTCGCCGGCACCATCGTCGTCGCGGCTTCGAAGGCGCCGGAGTGACCGTGCGGCTCGACGAGGTCCTGCCCCGGTACGATGTGCGGACGCGCCACGAGATCGACGTCGCGGCCCCCCGCGACCGCGTCTGGCCGCACGTCGCCGCGCTGGATCTTTCTTCGGTGCCGCTCGTGCGGCGGCTGTTCGCCCTCCGCGGCGGCCTGCCGCTTTCGCGCGAAGGCCTCGAGCGCGCGGGCTTCGTCGTGCTCTCCGAGATTCCCCGCGAAGAGCTCGTCCTTGGTGTCGCGGGACGCTTCTGGCGGCCCCGCGGCGACCTGCAGCCCCTCGACGCCGAGGCGTTCCGGAGCTTCGAGCGCCCGGGATACGCAAAGGCGGTCTGGGAGTTCCGCCTCGAACCCTATGGGCCCGTCGTGACGCGGCTCTCGACGGAGACGCGGGTCGCCTGCTTCGGCCGCGCGGCGCGGTTCGCCTTCCGGGCATATTGGCTGCTCGTGGGCCCGGGGAGTTCCGCGATCCGGCGGGCGATGCTACGGGCGATCGCGCGGCGTGCGACGGGCGACGAGCCACGGGCCACGAAGCGATAACAACGAGCGACGGGCCACGAAGGAACAGCAACGAGCGAAACGCGAACGCTCGTAGCCCGGTTCGTCGCTATGGTTCGTAGCGGGCCGGTGCCCGCGTAGCATCTATCTAGCGGCGGGTAGGTAGTCGTGCCCGTGCCCGAACGCATCGTCCATTCCGCCACGGTCCTCGTATGGCGAGGCGCGGACCGCGACGGCGAGGTCTTCCTCGTGGAGCGGCCGGCCGCCGCCCGGTTCTTTGCGGGCCACCACGTGTTCCCGGGCGGGGTCCTCGACAAGGCGGACGGCGATCCATCCTCCGAAGCGTCCTTCCGCGCCTGCGCGGTCCGCGAGCTTGCGGAAGAATCGGGCGTCCACGTGGGGCCCGACGACCTCGAGTTCGTGGCGAGCTTCGTTACGCCGCCCTTTGCGCCGATCCGGTTCCACACGCGCTACTACCTTGCGCGCGTATCCGCCGAGACCCGCGCGCATCATTCCGAAGGCGAACTCGTGGGAAGCCTGTGGATGTCGCCGGCCGCGGCGGTCCGAGCGTTCGAGCAGGGCGCGCTCCGCATCCCGCCGCCGTCGCTCCACGTGCTGCGCACGATCGCCGCGGAGGGTCTCGCGGGGGCGGGCCGGACGCTCGGCGCCGAGGAAGGGATGCCGTGGCACCGGCGGTTCCCGATCGAGCTTGCCCCGAACCTTTGCGCGATCCCGCTTGCGACACGGACCCTTCCGCCGTACACGCACACGAACTGTTACCTTGCAGGCGGCACGGAGTTCGTCGTCGTCGACCCCGGCTCCGGCGACCGCGAAGAGGCGGACCGGCTCACGGACGTGGTCGATCTGCTGATCGCCCGCGGACGAGAACCCGTCGCAATCGTCCTCACGCACCACCACGGGGACCACGTAGGCGGCGTCGCGAGGATCCGGGAGCGGTTCGGCCTCCCCGTCTGGATGCACGAGGCGACGGCGGCGGCCCGGCCCGACCTCCCGGCGGACCGCCTGCTGACCCACGGCGAGGCGCTGCCGCTCGGCCGCGACCCGTACTCCGGCGGCGCCATCGCGTGGCGCGTTCTGCACACGCCCGGCCACGCGCCCGGCCACGTCGCGCTGCATGAGCCCGAGGCGGGGCTCCTTCTCTGCGGCGACCTCGTCGCGGGCTTCGGGACGGTCGTGATCCCGCCGGGCGAAGGCGACATGGGGGCGTACTATCGCACGCTGGAGGCGCTGGGGTCGACGCTCGGCCCGTTCCGGCTGTTCCCGGCGCACGGACCGCAGGTCCTCGACGGCCGCGCGAAGCTCGTGGAGACGCTCGCGCACCGCCGCGCGCGCGAGGCGGCGATCCTTGCCGCGGTCTCCGAAGGCGCGACGACGATCGCGGACGTCGTGAAGCGGGTCTACACCGACGTCGAGCCGGCCGCGCACGAGCTCGCGCGCCTCAACGTCCGGGCCCACCTGTCGCACCTTGTCCGCGAGGGCAAGGTCGCTCCCTCCCTCGAAGCGATGCCCGAAGGGCATTTATAAGCCAGAGGGGATTGCGCGGCATCATGTTCCGAAAGGTGCTCGTCGCGAACCGGGGCGAGATCGCGGTCCGGGTGATCCGCAGCCTCCGCGCGCTCCACGTGAAGTCGGTCGCGGTCTACAGCGACGCGGACCGGGGGGCGATCCACACGCGGCTCGCCGACCAGGCGGTCGAGATCGGGCCCGCGGCGCCCGCGCGGTCGTATCTTGCGATGGACCGCTTGGTCGAGGTGTGCAAGCGGACCGGCGCGGAGGCCGTGCATCCGGGCTACGGGTTCCTCTCCGAGAACGCCGAGTTCGCGCGGCGTCTCAAGGCCGCCGGGATCGTGTTCATCGGACCCTCGCCCGAGGCGATGGCGAAGCTCGGGGACAAGGTCGCGGCGCGAAGGCTCGCGATCGAGACCGGGGTCCCGACCGCGCCCGGCTCCGACGGCGCCGTGAAAGGCCCCGACGAGGTCGCTTCGATCGCAAAGAAGATCGGGTACCCGGTGATCCTCAAAGCGGCGGCCGGCGGTGGCGGGATCGGGATGCAGGTCGTGCGCTCCGACGCCGACCTTGCGGCGGCCTACGAGCGGGCCGTGTCGACCGCGACGAGCGCGTTCGGCGACGGGTCCGTCTTCGTCGAGAAGTACGTGCAGGACCCGCGCCACATCGAGGTGCAGGTCCTCGGCGACCACCACGGCCACCTCGTGCACCTTTTCGAGCGCGAATGCTCGATCCAGCGCCGGCACCAGAAGCTCGTCGAGGAGGCGCCGTCGCCCGCCCTCAGCCCCGCTCTGCGAGCCGCGGTCTGCGACGACGCCGTGCGGCTCGCGAAGGCCGGCGGGTATTCGAACGCAGGAACGATGGAGTTCCTCTTCGACGGGAAGCGGTTCTACTTCAACGAGATGAACACGCGCCTCCAGGTCGAACACCCCGTGACCGAGCTCGTGACCGGCCTCGACCTCGTCGCGCTGCAGGTCCGGATATCGGCCGGGGAAGCGTTGCCGTTCGCGCAGGGCGACGTGAAGATCCGGGGGTGGGCGATCGAATGCCGGTTGAACGCCGAGGACCCCGCGCGGAACTTCGCCCCATCGCCAGGGAAGATCGAGCGGTTCGACCTCCCGAAGTATCCGTGGCTCCGCGTCGACACGTGGGGCGAACCCGGCGCGCGCGTCCCGCAAGAGTACGACTCGCTCGTCGCCAAGGTGATCACCTCGGGCGCGGACCGGGACGAGGCCGTCCAACGGATGCAACGGGCGCTCGCCGAGGTCCGCGTCGAGGGCGTCCGGACGAACCTCGACTTCCACCGAGTCCTTTTCGCGCACGACGCGTTCCGCAAGGGCGACCTCGCAACGACGTTCATCGAACGCCACGACCTCGTCTCGCTCCTTGCGAAGCGCGCGAAGGACACCGAGGTCGCGCGACGCGACGAGGCCGCCGCCGTCGCCGCGGCGCTTGCGGCGGTCCCCGGGGCGCTCCTTCGCTCGCACCAGCGGGCGGCGCCGAAGCTCCTGCCCCCGGACGAGTCGTCCGCCTGGCGGCGGCGCGCGCGCGAAGAGGCCCTGCGGAGGCGCGGCTGATGCGCTTCACGCTCCGGATCGACGGGCGCTCCCACGAGGTGGACCTGCCGTCGTTGCCGCGCGGCGGCGCCGGAACGCTCGCGCTCGAGGTCGACGGCGTGCCGTACGAGGCCGTGGTCGACCGCCGCGACGACCGCGTCCGCGTCCGCATCGCCGGAAAGGAGATCGAAGTCGCCGTCGGGCCGGACGCCGTGCAGGTCGGCGGGGAGCCACGGGACGTCACGATCGCCGCGTTCCTCTCTCGCGGCGGTGCGGCCGGCATCGGCGCGGGCGGCGAGGTCCGCCCGCCCCTCCCGGGCCGCGTCGTCGCCGTGAAGGTCGCCCCCGGCGCGGTCGTCAAAGCCGGGGACACGCTCGTCGTGCTCGAGGCGATGAAGATGCAGAACGACGTCCCGTCGCCGATCTCGGGCGTCGTCCGCGAGGTCCTCGTGAAACCGGGCGTGACCGTCGAGGCGAAGGACGTGCTCGTGCGGATCGAGCCTTCGACGTGATACCGGCCGTGAGGCGTTTCCATCGCGCGTGTGTAGCGCCGGCAATCCTGTGGGTGTTCGTTCCGCCCCCGGACCGTCGCCTCGCGGCGTCTGCGTCCCGTCTGCTTCGTTGCTCGCCTTCCGTCGTCGCCGCGCCTGTTGGCGATGTTCCTATCGGCGCGGCTCCTCCTCGACTCGCTCCTTGCAGCCGGGCCGCATCCGCTCGCGATGCTCGGTCCGGCGGCGGGGAAACGACGACGACGCCTCTCACGCTTCGAGCGGATGGTTCGGACACGACGCGGTCGGCTCGCCTGGGTATTCGGCGCGGGCCCTCCCTCAGCACGGGAGCGGCTTCTTGCCGACAATCACGTAGACAGGGCCTCTTCGCGGGCTGTGGTCGCGGTCGTGGCCTTGGCCTTGCCACAATGAGGCCGGGATGTTGTCGAAGTTCGCTTCCGATGGTAGGACCTGGACATCTTCCAAGCCTGCATTTTGCATGATTTGGACCCACTCCCGCGGGGATCGCATTCCCTTGGCGCGAGCATCCTCGTCGAGGGCATCCGCCTCTGCAATGGCCAATCGGCCTCCCGCTTCGAGAACCTTGACGGCCTGCCGAATCCAGACCGGGTCCGCATGGTGGCCGCCCAAGCGACAAAGGACCGCATCCCATGGGCCGGCCGGTGGAGCGAGCATGTTGCCCAAGTGAAATTGCGAGTCTGGGAATCGATTCTTGGCGCGGCGAATCATTTCGGGGCTTGAGTCGACGCCAGTAGCCAAGGCACCCGCGGCCGTTGCTGCCGCGGTCGTGTGGCCGGGCCCGCAAGCAAGGTCCAATACCTTGTTCGTTGGCCGGACGTGCGCCGCCGACAGCAGAACGGCTGTGGCCTTGCTCAGCTCCGGCTCGATGGCATCGATACGGTCGTCGTAGCGCCCGGCATCGGCATCCCAGTCGTGACTTGTGTTGTGGGCATGGTGGTGGCCACGAGACATGCGAGAGCCAGTTGTTGTGGCCGCATCTAGGTTCCGCTCACCGGACGCTTCGGGAATCGAACCCTCGCGAAGCGGACACCGACGAGCCGCCCGCGACGAGCCGCCCGCGACGAGCCGCCGCCGGCTCGTCGGGGCGGGTGATGCGTCGTCGTTTTCCCCGCCCCCGGCCCGAGGGCTGCCGAGGGATGCGACCCGAGGGCAAGGACGACGAGGCGAGGGAGGCGCCGCTTCCAGGAATTTCACGACGAAGCGGCGCCGACGGAGCCGAGGAGGACGCGGCCCTCGGGGCGCAGACCCGGCAGACCGAAGGGCTGTGGGCGGAAAGAAGAGCCACACGAAGAAGGACCGGGCGACGGCCCGGGTGCGGAAGGAACGACACGAACGGGAGCGAGCCGACCTCGATCACGGCGAAACGACGAAAACCTTTAGCGCTCGGGCCCCCTCCCCGTTTCGAGCGTCGTGGAATTCGACCTTTCCCCGGAAGAACGCGCGATCCAGCATATGGCGCGCGAGTTCGCGGACCGCGAGGTCGCGCCGATCGCGGGAAAACTCGACAAGACCTCGACGTTTCCGCTGGAGACGGTCCGGAAGATGGCCGCGCTCCATATGCTGGGGCCGCAGATCCCGGCCGAGTACGGCGGCGCGCCGGTCTCGGCGGTCGCGCACGCGCTCATCATGGAGGAGCGGTCGCGCGCCTGCGCCGCGACCGCCGTCACGTACGGCGTGCACACGTCCGTCGTCCCCCACCCGATCGTCCACTCCGGCTCGGCGGCGTTGAAGGCGCGCGTGCTCCCGAAGATGGCGAGCGGCGAGTGGCTCGGCGCCTACGCGCAGAGCGAACCCACCGCCGGCTCGGACGTCGCCTCAATCGGGGCTCGGGCCCTCCGGAAGGGCGACCGGTACGTGATCGACGGGACGAAGGTCTGGATCACGAACGCGCGGTACGCGGGCCTCTTCGTCGTGATGGCGAAGACGGACCCTGCGGCGGGGAACCGCGGCGTCTCCACGTTCGTCGTAGAACGCGACCGGCCCGGCGTCGAGGTCGGGCGCAAGGAGGAGAAGATGGGGATCCGGGCCTCCGACACGTCGGTCCTCCATTTGAACGCGGTCGAGGTCCCGGCCGAGAACATCCTCGGGAAAGAGGGGGAAGGATTCAAGATCGCGATGCGCGCGCTCGACTCGTCGCGGATCGGCATCGGCGCGCAGGCGGTGGGGATCGCCCGGGCCTGCCTCGAAGAGGCGCTCCAGTACGCAAAGGAGCGACGGCAGTTCGGAAAACCGATCGGGTCCTTCCAGATGATCCAGGCGAAACTCGCGGACATGGCGACCGAGATCGACGCGGCGCGGCTTCTCGTCCTGCAGGCCGCGTCGCGGAAGGACCATGGCGCCCCATTCACGAAGGAAGCGTCGATGGCAAAGCTCTTCGCGACGGAGACCGCGACGCGGACCGCGATCCAGGCGGTGCAGATCTTCGGCGGGAACGGCTATACGACGGACTACGCCGTCGAGCGCCACATGCGGGATGCGAAGGTCACCGAGATCTACGAGGGGACGAGCGAGATCCAGCGGGTCGTGATCGCGAGGCACCTCTTGCGGAACCTTTTCACGTAAGCGATGGCCCGCTGCGCGGGCCATGGGAGCGGCGCGCGCTGCGCGTGCGGAAGCGACGGCCTGTCGGCCGTGGGAGCGACGGGCCACGGTTCTGGGAAAAAGCATATCCGGCCTACGGTCGACGCTAGGCCGAATGCCGCCCCGCAACCTGCACGATCTACGGGTATGGAATGAAGGCCTCGCCCTCGTTGATCGAGTTTATGAAGCATCGACGGGGTGGCCGACCGACGAGCGGTTCGGCATGACCGCACAGATCCGCCGGGCAGCCGTCTCCGTGCCAACGAACATCGCCGAGGGCGACGGTCGCGGAAGCCCTGCCAATCGGCTCCACTTCTCGAACATCGCTCTCGGTTCTGCTCACGAGGTCTATACCTTGGTACACGCGGCCCGACGGCGTGGGTTTCTCACGCTGGACCAAGCCCAATCGCTGGCGAAGGAAGTGGATTCGTACTTGGTGCGTCTGCGGAATTTCGTCGAAGCGCTAGAGAAGACCGCGACCGTGTCCCATCGCTCCCCGCCCCGATAGGGGCGCGCTGCCACGAGCGAAGCGAGTCGCTCCCACTCGACCGAAGGCCGAGTCGCTCACGACAAGGGTTAGTGCAGCTTCGCCCAGGCGTAATTCCTGAGCTTCGCCCGGGGGAACCCGCACGAGGCGCACTGGCGCTTGTTCGGGTGATAGGCGTGGCGACCGCAGCGGCGGCACCGGACGTGCGAGCCGCGCTGGTTGCGCTTGCCCTTCGACGGGGTTCCCTTGGTCATGCGGAATCAGGCCGTACTACGGGCTTATGTATATAATGTTGTCGCCGCGGATGATGACCATCTCGAGTTGCTGGCTCTTCTCGTCCGGCGTCCCGACCTTGAGGACTTCCTCGACGTTCTTCATCACGAGGTTCATGTGCGGATGATCGTAGCCGTCGAGCGTCCCGCGGTACTCCTTGTGCCCGCGAAGGTGGACGATCACGCGCTGGTTCAGATGACCGTTCAAAATGTCCAGCGGGCGCTTCATGTTCGACACCCGTCGCAACCTGTCCTGCGTATATAATCGTTCGGGCCGCGGGGCGCCCCTGAAATCGCCTCCGCAATCCCCCGTCCCAAATCGCCAGCTATAATATCGAGGGGCCAGAACCGGCGTCGTGGACGAGCTCGGCGGCGGCCCCGAGACGCCGACCCTCAAGGAGCGGATCGAACAGCGGCGCGCCGCCTCGGTGTGGTTCCGGCTCCTCTTCCCCGTCGTCCTCTATCTCGTCTTCGAAGCGTCCGCGATCCTCACGTACCCGGACCGGTGGAAGGAGACCACGGGGTTCCTCGTTGCGTACCACCTCCCGCCCGCGGGCAAGGAATCGATCCTCCCCGCGATGGTCGCGCGCGACTACAGCCCGTTCCTTGCCGCGATCTTCATCGCGGGCTCGGACCTCATCACCGGCCTCTGGTTTGCATGGAACTTCGACCTTCTCGTGCGCGCGCCCGTGATCGGCCCGCGCTTCCAAACGGGCCTTACGAAGACGGAAGGCGTGCTCGCGAGGAACCCGTGGCTCGAGCGCTCGGCGTTCGTGGGCACGACCCTCTTCATGGCGGTGCCGCTACAGGGCACCGGCGCGATCTCGGCGTCGATCGTGGGGCGGCTCCTCGGGATGAAACCGTATCGGACGTTTCTTGCGGTCTCGATCGGCGGGCTCTCGTCGAGCTTCGCGATCGCGTACGCGGCGGCGATCCTCGTCGCGCAAGGGGCGGTCGGGACCTACATCCTCATCGCGATCGTCGCGGCGCTCCTCGTGCTGGGGTGGCTCTGGGCGCGGGCTGCGTGGAAGAAACAGCGGCGCTAGAGGACTTCTCCCTCAAGCAACTTCTCGATCTTGTACGGCAAAAGGTTGCGGTTGATCTTCGTGACTTCGAGGATCCGGATGTCGTCCCGCCGACGGATGTCCTGGAGAAGCGGGTTCCTCGACTTCTTGTGAAGGGTCATGAGCATCGGCTTGTTGCAGTCCAAGGCGGCCTTCACGGCTGCGCAGAACTCCTCGGACTCCATCTCCATCTTGCCAACCTCGTCGATCACGATGACCTCGGCTTCCCGGATCGCCTGGAGGATCGCCTGGACGCCGATCTCGTTCAACGCTTTGAGGTCGACGCCGAACTTCCCGACCTTCACGTCGCCTTGGATGTCGACGTGGGCGAGGATGCCTTCCTCCCGCGTGAGCCAATTGGTGATCTTGAAGCCTTTCCGCTGGCTGTCCTCGTCGATCGACTCGGTGACCATCCCGCCGACGATGACCTCCTTCGTCTCGAGCTTCTCGATGATCTTGAGAAGAGTCCGGGTCTTGCCTACGCTGGGGAGTCCGGTGATGCCGATCTTGAGTTCGTGCGCCATCGCTGGACCCGGTACGGCGGGAAGCCGGAGAAGTACCGTCTTCCACGCATAAATACCCCGATTGCTTCTCAGGGACCGGGAAGGCCGGACTTGTCGCCGGCGTCATCGCCCGCGGCGGCGGGCGCGTCGGGTCCCACCGCCGCCTCCTCGTCCGCTTCGCCGTTCTCCTCTTCGGTCGGCGCGGGCCGGCCGGAGGCGCGGACGAGGGGCCCGAGGGTCACGAGCAGGATCACGATCACGCCGCCGGTCGCGAGCACCTGTCCCGTGAACGTGGGACGGAAGAGGAGGAGCGCGCCCATCACGAGCGCCGTCACCCAGATCACGGCGCCGACCCAGATGAGCCTCGCGCGCGCCTTGGGGTACGGCACCTGGCTCACGTTGAGGAACGCGAGGACAAGCGAGGCCGAAAGGACGAGCGGCCCCGGGATCCCGGATACGCCGAGGAGGAGGATCGCGGACGCCGAGACGGGCGTCGGAAGGCCGGTGAAGACGAGGCTGTCGTGCTCCGGCGTCGAGGCAAACCGCGCAAGGCGCATCATCCCGAAGAGGAAGACGACCGAGGCCGTGAGCACGGTCGGGATCCATGCCTCGCCACCGTAGTTCATCACGAGGAAGAGCGAGGGCACGACGCAGAAGGTGACGAGGTCCGAGAGGTCGTCGAGGATTGTGCCGAGGCGGCTTGCGCCGAAGCGCCGCGCGATGAGCCCGTCCAGGCCGTCGAGGCCGGCGCCGACCGCGACGAGTCCGAGGACGACGTAGCGGTCGTCGATCCCGACGAAGTACGGCGTCTCGACCGCCATCGTGAAGATCGCGAGGAGCCCCATGAGGCCGTTCCCGAGCGTCGCAAGGTCGGCGTAGGAAAGGAAGCGCGGGAGTCGGGGACGCCGCAGGCGTCGGCGGAGGCGTCCGCGGAGGCGACCTTTCATGGGGGGCGTTCCTGCCGTCGGCCGACAGTGGTCTCTCCGGCCTTAACCGTTTGTCCCAACGAGACCGTGATCTCGTGGTCGGGCGGGAGCGTGAGGTCGACGCGGCTTCCGAGCCGGATGATCCCGATGCGTTCGCCCTTCTCGACCGCCTGGCCCTCGCGGACGTACGGGACGATGCGGCGGGCGACGAGCCCCGCGATCTGGACGACGCGGAACATGCCGCGGTCCGTCGCGAGCTCGATCTCGACCCGCTCGTTCGCCTCGCTCTCCTTGTCGAAGGCCGGCTTGAAGGCGCCCGGGTGGTGCACGACGCGCGTGACGCGGCCGCCGGCCGGTGCGCGGTTCACGTGGACGTCGAGCGGGCTCATGAAGATCGCGAGCCGCGGGCCCTCTTCGGTCTCGTCGATCGCAAGGACGCGGCCGTCCGCGGGCGACACGACGGCCTCTCCGATCACGCGCTCCGGGTCGCGGAAGAAGTTGAGGAGGAAGGACGCCACGACGAGGGGCAGGATCCAGAGGAGGTGCCACGCGCCGCCGAGCGGGCTCGGCCCCACGAGGAAGCCGAAGATCGCGGCAACGACCAGCGGAGTGACGACCCACGAATAGGTCCCGCGCGCGATCCGGATTCCCATCTCACTCCCCGAATCGAGGGGCAGGCTTAAACTTTCCCGGTCAGGGCCTGGCCGTCGCCGGCCCCCGCCGCGGGCGGGACGGGCGCGTCCCCGGGGACCGCCCCGGTCGGTGCGCGGACCCCGCCACCGGGGGGTTTCCGGTCGAAGAAGCCGCGCCGGCGCCGCCGGGGAAGGTCGAAGATGTCGAGGATGTTGTTATGGAGCTCGGGAAGGGTCCGGAAGACCGCGAGCGCGATCAGGATGAGCGCGACGAGGGACCCGCCCTTGCCGAGCGCGCTATGCATGAAGTCGAACCGTTCCGCGGTCCCGACCCCCCCGACGTGGAAGCCGGTCCGGCCAAGGAGCGTGTCCCACGAGGACGAAAACCAGGCCGGGAAGTCGTAGATCCGGTACCCGTACACGATCCCGGAGTTCCGGAACAGGTTCAGGAAATAGATGACCGGCACCGTGTACACGTAGGCGCGGAACCTCGCGGCGCGGGGCGAGGCGGAGAGCGTCGCGATCGCACCGACGAAGATCATGATGCTCTGGATCGCGGTGCACGCGAGGATGATCGTCACGCTGTACGTGTCCCCGCCGAGCGCCGTAAGATAGATGTCCTCTCCGTCGACGACGCGCGCGGGCGTGCCGAACAGCCACCCGAGCATCCAGACCGTCTGGAGTGCGGTCCAGTGGATGAGCGCCTTCGTCATCACGGGGATCTCGTAGAGAAGGAAGTAGGTGGTCGCCGCGATGAACGTGGTCCCGGCGATCCAGCGGAGCGCGCGGGGGTCTTCGCGCCAGCGGAGAGACAACCACTCGTGGTACGCCACGTAGAGGAGGAACAGCGGGCCGAACAGGGTGAAGTACCCGTTCACGGGATCGTCGATCGCGAAGAAGTGCGGCGCCTGGAACGGCCAATAGGCGGCGAACAACACCCAGCCGAGGATGCGGAACCCGTGTTTCTTCGCACCCCGGATCGCGTATCCGTAGCCAAGGAGCGCGAGCGACAGGAACGCCATCCCTAGAAGGAACGGTTGGAACGCCTCCGGAAGCGCCATCCGACCCGTAGTGTCGCGCTTTGCCCCTTATAATTTATGGTGTTCGTCCCGAGTCTTGGTCCCCGGTCACTTCGCGGATATCGACCGAGGACGAAAGGAAAAGGTGCAGCCGGCCGCCCGCGGGCTCGATGCGAAGGAGCCCGAACCCTGCCAGGCGGTCCATGTGGTGCTTCACGGTCGAAGGCCGCAACGCCAGCGCGCGCGCCGCCTCCGACGGTGTCGCCCCGGGGTGGGCGGAAAGGAACGCGAGGAGCCGCCGGGCGGTCGCCCCCTGGAGGACGGCATGAAGGTCGGAGGCGGCCCGCGAGAAACGGCCGTGGTTCTCGAAGCAATGGATGCGGCCCGCGACGCGGCGAAGCTCGACCAAGCCCATCTCGTCGAGGATCCGAAGGTGGTGCTGCACCGACGTGTAGTGGAGCCCGGCGCGGGTCGCGAGCGCGCCCGCCGTGAGCCCGGGGGACGAAAGGATCGTCTCGTAGAGCGCGCGCCGCTGGGGCTGGTCCAGCAGGTCGACCGCGCGGAGGCGCCGGAACAGGATCCATAGCGGCAGCAGAAGGACGGCGGCGACGATCGCTACGACGCGGGCGGCCGCCGGCGCTAGGCCCGCGTCAAAGACCGGCGCCTGCGCGTGCGCGAGATGGAACCCGGATCCGCCGCCGGCCTCGACGGAAACGAGCGCCGCGAGGGCACCCGCAAGCGAAGGCACGGAGACACGACTCCCGGACCCGCGGGTCGCGTCCGCGCCGGTCCCCTCTGCGGCGCGTGCGGATGTGGCCTCGTGCTCCGGCGACGGGGGCCCGACAGACGCAACCGCCGCAAGCTCCGCCTCGAGGACGGGGACGGCGACCGCGAAGGTGACGTCGACGCAGGTCGCCCGGAACGAGGACCCCATGGCGTCGACGCAGGCGGGCGCCTCATCCAGGGTCGCGGAGGCAGTTCCGAACGGCCCCGCGATCGGGGTCGGGACCGCCGGGTCGGTGCCGGCGGCGAACGCGGCCGGGCCCGTCGCCGCGGAAAGACCCGCATCGCCGGCGTCGATGGCACGGGAAAGGGCGGATGCCACAGCGTCCTCGACCTCCGAGGACCGTTCCCACGCAGAGTCGACGGCCCGCCAGACCGGCCGGTCCGACGGGAGGAGCCCGAACGTCGTCGAGACGACGGCGTCGTAGGTGGGGATGAGATCGATGCCGTCGTAGGCGCGGCAGCCCCGCTCCTTCACGGCCGGGATCGGCGAATGCGAGAAGACGCTCGGGCATCCCATGTCGCCCGAGGGCTTGAGGATCCATGTGAAGCCGAGGCGGTCCCGCGCCGAATATCCCTGTTCGCGGACCTCATCGACGATCGCGTCGCAGCGGGCGCCCATCGCGAGCGCCGCCCGACAGGAAGCGTCGTCGGGATGGCCTGCGCCGCTCCGTGCGTCGGCCGCGAGGAGGGCCGCGCCCGAAGCGGTCCGGCGACCTTCGGCGACGGCGGCGTCCCGCGCCACCTGGAGGACGCCGGTGGCCGCTTCCGATTGGCGTCGGAGGCCCGCTTCGCCGTCGTGCCCCAAGGTCCGTACGCGGAACACGGTGTCCCGCCATGCGAGCGTCTCGGCCGTGCCGGCAAGGGAAGGGCGGGGAACGGCCGCGGTCTCGACGACGAGCCCCTCGGGCGTCGCAGCGAGGCGGACCACGCGGCCTGCTTCGGGTCGGAGTTCGACGCCGGTCCGACCGTCGAGGAGGAACGTGAGGCGGTCGCTCGGACCGAGCCGGCCCTCGTAGGCATCGACACGCTGCTCGCGGTCCCAGGGGATCGCGACGAGGAGCCCCGCGGGCTCGGCGGAAAGGAGGAGCACGGACCGGTCGCGGTCCGGCTCGAGACCGAACCCGCCGCCCCGCACGGCGCGCACGCCGTCGTAGGCTGGGTTCGCGACCGCGATGTCGCTCGAGCGGACGCGCTCCGGGCCATGCGGAGTCCCGACCGGGACGGTGGCCCGGACGGTCGGGTCGGACCCGGCGGCTCCGACGCTTGCGAGGCCGGGAAGGACCATTGTGATCGCGATGAAGAGGACGAACGTCGCCCGCACGCCGGCTCCCGCTCGACGGTTGGGCCGCGGCGTCTTAAAGGTTCTGGCGCGTCCGTGCCCCGTTTTCGAGCGAGTTCGGATAACGCCTTTCCTACGCTGTTAAGGGCATGCCGGGGCATGACGGGGAGGCGGGCATGGGTGACGAGGTCGTGGAGCGGCTCCGCGCGTTCGTCGCGGAGCGGGACTGGCGGCAGTTCCACTCGCCGAAGGAGCTCGCGGCATCGATCGCGATCGAGGCGGGCGAGCTCCTCGAGGTCCTCCAATGGAAGGACCCGGACGCCGCTGCGGCCGCCGCGGATCCGGCCCTCCGGGAGCGTCTGCTCGACGAGGTGGCCGACGTCCTCCTCTACGGCTACCTCCTCGCCGACGCGCTCGACGCGGACCCGCGGCGCGTGATGCTCGAGAAGATCGAGAAGAACGGGCGGCGGTATCCGGTCGACCGGTCGCGGGGCCGGTCCGCGAAGTACACGGATCTCTAGGCACGGCGGGCGGAGCGGCGCCTTCGGCGCCGGGCGGAGCGCCCTACTCCGGCGCGTCGCGGGCTGAGGGCGCTACTCCTGTGCGTCGCCGGAAGAACGACGACGACGTCGTCGTTCCCGCAACGAACAGGAGTGATAGCGCTCCACCCGCACGAACAGGAATCACCGCGCTCGGCCGAGTCGCCTTCAGATGGTCTTCAGAAGCTCCGCCACCCGCTGGATCGTCGCGGGGTCGTTCGGGAGCGTGACTTGGCTCCGCCGGCGCGCGGTCCCGTCGCGCATGTAGTACCCACGGGTGATCGTGAGGTATTCGCTGGCCTTGTTGTCTTCGACGACGCGGTTGCGTTCCACGGTCAGGTACGCGGCGTTGTTGAAGCGTACGATCTCTTTCTTCACGTTCTGGAACTCGGCGACCATCGCGGTTCACCGTAGCCCTCGAAGCCGGGCGACGGCATCCTTTGTTTCCCAGAACGCTGGCGGAGAGGGTACGCCGAAAGTACGTCTATCGGCGCCGGGCGACGAACGCGCCCCACAGCACGAGCCCCACGGCAAGCTCCGCCCCGAGGACGAGCGCGACGTTCCGCCCGAGCGCGCGGTCCGAGGGCTCCTCGTCGAAGCCGAACAGGGCGTGCACCGTGAAATCCTGTTTCGGGGCAAGACGGAACGCGGCCGAGAACCGGGGCGCGGCGTCGGCCGCCGCGAGCGCGGACGTGCCAGAGGAGCGGTAGCTCCATTCGGAAGAGCCTCCGCGGAACCCTTCGAGGTCGGCGTCGAGCGGCGCCGCGGCGGCGAGCCCGCCGTCCGATGAGAGAGCGATCGACGAGGGCTGCACGGCGCCCCCGAGCGAGAGCGTCGCGCGAGGCGTGCTCTCGTCCCGGTCGAACACGAACGCCGCGTCCTCGGATGCCCGGTCGACGAACGCGAGGACGACGGCGCCGCCGGCCGAGACCGCGACCGCGGAGACCGCGGCGTCCGCCTCGTGGCTCCATTGCGGCACGTGCGGGGCCGGATCCGAAAGGTCGAACAGGAACACCGCGCCCGCGGCCGGGCTCGCCGTGCTCCCGGACGCCGCGACCGCAAGCGTGCGCCCCTCGCGGTCGAGCGCCACGTCCCGCACGACGTACTGAAGGCTTGTCTGCATCACGGGCCCGCGCGCGTCGTAGACGCGGAGCCCCCCCTCGCGCGTCCCGACGACGGCGACCGGGCCGGCCGCGTCGATCGTCTGGGGGCTCCCCGAGGTCGAGAACCGGGCCACGACCGTTCCGTTCTCGACGAAAAGGAGCGTCCGGTTCGCGTCGGCCAAGGCGACCGCGACGCGCGGGCCGCTCGCCGCCAAGGCGCGGGGGGGACCGTCGAGCGTCAGGTTCGCCCGCTCCAAACCAGTCCGCGCGTCGAGGATCCGTAGTCGGGGGTCGGGGACGTCGTGGGCGACCGCCACGAAGTCGGCGCCGGCCGCGATCTCGGCACGTACGGGCACGGGTGCCCGGAACCGCAAGGCGCCGGTTGCGCCGCTGCGCACCACGAGCTCCTGCGGGGCCTCGGCGCCAAGAAGAGCCGCCGAAAACGCGGCATCGGGCGCGAGGGCGAGTCTCGCCACGGCGCGGCCCTCATCGCGGGACCAGAACGGGTCGTGGCCCCGGTCGCGCATCGCGAGCGCCGCGCCCGAAAGGACCATCACGACGACGAGGGCGACGAGGACGCCCGGCCGCACGACCGGCATCCATCCGGCATCCGTCCCCGGGCGATAATCTTATTCGTTCCGATGCGCCATATCGTTTCGAGGTACCTAAGCTTGAAGGATTGGAGGGCACGCGACCTCCACGACGGCTCGAACGGACCCGACCGGGACGCCTGGCAACGGTACATGCATTCCTGCCAGGATTATCTCAAGCGACAGATTCTGGTGTACAAGAACTGGCCCCAGCGCCGCTTCGGTCCCGTAGGGTACGGAGAGCCCGTCTTCACCGACCAGAACGCCTGATACTTACAAAGTACGTATTTTGTAAGTATTCCTCAGGAGAGCCCGACGACGGTCCCGTCGTCGGTGAGGTCCATCTTCAGCGCGGCGGGCGAACGGCCGAGGCCCGGCATCATGACGATGTCGCCCGCGACGACGACGAGAAAGCCGGCGCCGGCGCTCGCGTAGACGTCGCGGACGGTGAGGCGCCAGCCGCGAGGGCGGCCCTTCCGCTTCGGGTCGTCCGAGAGGGAGGCTTGCGTCTTTGCGATACAGATGGGAAAGCGGTCGAGCCCCAGCTCGCGGACCTTCTTCAGGCTCTGCTCGGCGCGATAGTCGTAGTCGACGCCGTCGGCGCCGTAGATCTCGGTCGCGACCTTCTCGATCTTCGCCTTCACGGACTCATCGTCCGCGTACAGGAATCGGGCGGGCCGCGGCCCGGACCGGGTGGCCTCGATGACGAGGCGGGCGAGGTCCTCCCCGCCGGCGCCGCCCTTTGCGAAGAGCTCGTGGACGGCGCACGGGACGCCGAGCGCGGTGCACCGCGAGCGGACCGCCTCGATCTCCTCTTCGGTGTCGGCGGCGAACCGGTTCACCGCGACGACGACCGGGAGGCCGAACGACTGCAGGTTCTCGACGTGCTTGTCGAGGTTCTGCATCCCGAAGACCAGAGCTGCAAGGCTCTGGTCTTCGGAAGCCATCATGCCGTGCATCTTCAACGCGCGGCACGAGACGACGAGGACGGCCGCGGACGGCCAGAATCCGGCCCGCCGGCAGACGATGTCGAGGAACTTCTCGGCTCCAAGGTCGGCGCCGAAGCCGGCCTCGGTCACGACGTATTCCGAGAGCCGGAGCGCAAGCCGCGTCGCAAGGATCGAGTTCGTCCCGTGCGCGATGTTCGCGAACGGCCCCCCGTGGATGATCGCCGGGGTCCCGCCGGTGGTCTGGACCAGGTTCGCCTTCAGCGCGTCCTTGAGGAGGACCGCCATCGCGCCTTCGACGCCTAAGTCGCGGGCCCGGACTGCTCGGTCCGAAAGGTCGTAGGCGACGATGATCTCGCCGAGGCGGCGCTTGAGGTCGGACAAGTCGTCCGAGAGGCAGAGGATGGCCATCACCTCGGAGGCCGCCGTGATGATGAACCCGCCCTCGCGGGGGACCCCTTCGGACTTTCCGCCAAGGCCGACCACGATGTTGCGGAGCGCGCGGTCGTTCATGTCGAGGCAGCGCCGGAACACGATGCGGGTCGGGTCGATCCGGAGGGTGTTCCCGTGGTGGATGTGGGTGTCGATCATCGTCGCAAGGAGGTTGTTCGCGCTCGTCACGGCGTGCTTGTCGCCGGTGAAATGGAGGTTCACGTCCTCGAGCGGGTGCACGCTCGCCGCGCCGCCCCCGGTCGCGCCGCCCTTGATCCCGAAGATCGGCCCGAGCGACGGCTCGCGGATCGTGACGCAGGCCTTCGCCCCGACGCGGGCGAGCGCGTCCCCGAGCCCGATCGTCGTGAGGGTCTTTCCTTCGCCCATCGGGGTCGGGGTGATGGCGGTGACGAGCACGAGCTTGCCCGGCGGCGTCTTCGCGACCCGCTGCAGGGCCGCCGGGAGGATCTTGGCCTTGTAGGGGCCGTAGAGCTCGACCTCGTCGGGGGACAACCCGAGGTCGTGGGCGACCTGGACGATCGGGCGCAGGCGCGGACCCTCACGATTCGGGCGCACGAGGGCCGGATGCCGGAAGGTCGCCTTAAGCGAAGCGGCCGCGGGCCGGCGTCCGGGCTCTTCCTTTATGCGCCTTTTGCAATCGGGTAGGAGGGCCGGGGACCATTCCCCCTGCTTCGGACTCGCGCCCTTTTGTCGCGCTTATATCCTCGGCATCGGACAGAGAACTCGCGACGACAACGGCGACAAGGAGGGAGCCCACCACCCTCCACACCGCCGACATCGGAGGAACTCCCCATGAAGACGACCCGATCCGGAACCCGAGCCCTCGTGATCCTCACCGCCGCCGCGCTCCTTTCGGCGGGCCTCGCCCCGCTCGCCTCCGCGCAAACACAGGTGGACGTGCGGAGCGTCGGCGAGATCGCGGTGGATGCAAGCGGTCACGCCTCCGGTTCGAACGTCGCCGCGACGGTCCTCGAGGCGCAGGGGACGCTCTCGGGCTACACGTCCCTCGCGTTGAAGCAGGAGATCTTCGGGAAGGTCTCCGTGAACGGCTTTTCGCAGTCCGAGAAGATCAAGGGCGTCGGTTCCTCGAGCCTCATCCTCCGGGGCTCGAACGCGGTCCTTTCGGTCCATGACAACATCCACTCGGCGCTCCGCGTCGAAGCGACCGCGCCGATCGACGTGAACTACGAACTCGCAAAGGGCGTCGAGGCCCGCCTCTCCGGCGAGACCGGCCACGTGGCCCGCCTCTACGCCGAATCCGGGGCCTACCTCGGGTCCGCCGTCGTCCTCGGGGCGGACGGCGCCGCGACCGGCTCCTCGCGCTTTACCGCAAGCGGCACCGGCACGCTCGGGGCCCACATCGAGAAGGGCTCCTCGGTCGTGTTCCGGGCGCGGCCGGTGTATCTTGATTCGCAAGGCTACTTCGATGCGACCGCCGGGCTCCTTGCCCGCGGGACGCTCGCGGCGGACGTCGTCACCGAGTTCGAAGGCTCCGCGACGACCCAGAGCTCGGTCGACTACTTCACCGACGTCCGGACCGAGACGCACGCCGCGGCCGAAGGCGGCGTCGAGACCACCGTCTCCTCGCGCTCCGAAGGCTCGGCGACCGTAGCCTACGACCTTGCCTACGAGACGCTGTCCGTCGACTCCTCCGAGAACGTCGCGGCCTACGTCGACGGCGAGCTCGCGGCCCGCGCGGACACCGCGGCGGAGTTTTCCGCGAAGGCCGAAGCCGGCGCCAAGGCCTACTTTGCGACCCAGAGCGAGGGCCGCACGTTCGTCCTCGTCTCGACCGGCGACTTCCAGGGCACGGCGCAGCACCGCGTGACGGTGGCGCCCACGATCTCGGCGTCCGCGAACGCGCGGAGCGAGGCGCAGGCCCGCGCCGAATACCGGGCGCAGGCGGACGCGCGGGCGCATGGCGACTTCAAGCTCTACGCCGGCGGCAAGCTCACGGGCCAGTTCTCGAGCGCCGTCGTCGCAAAGTCCGAGGCGTCCCTCCACGCGTACACGAACCTCGAGACCCGCACCGAGGCCTTCACGAAGGTCCAGGTGTCCGGCGAGGCCTGGGGACAGGCCCGCGCGGGCGCCCAGGGCACGATCACGCTCGACGGCGGAAAGACCACCCTCACGCTCCGCGACGACGCGCAGAGCACGCTGGTCCTTGCCGCGAAGGCCGACGCAGACGCGCACTTCGCGCTCGGCGCCGGCGTCCGCGCCACCGCCGAGTCGGACCACGTCGTCCGCATCGAAGGGTCGAACGGCTTCTCCGGTCGCCTCGTCGTGACCGGGACCGCCGAGGCCCGCGCCGCCTCCAAGGTGACGGCGGACGCGGAAGGCCACGTCCGCGCGAAGCTTGCGGCGGGCGCAAAACTCGTCTTCCGGGCCGAGGCCCGGGCGAAGGCCTACGCCTCCGAACAGTTCGTCGCCCACGCGACCGCCGCCGGCGAGATCGGCGCGCAGGTCACGGCGGGTCTTCGCGGCGAGGCCGCGACGGCGACCTCGGTCTCCTACGACTCGCGCGTCGACGTCGAGACGCAGATGGCGGCCCGCGGCGACTTCGAGCTGGTCTACACGGCGCAAGCCGGCGCCGCGACGTCCTTCGTGTTCGACGCCCGGAGCGCGCTCTCAGCGAAGACCGCGGCCGACCTCGACGTCTTCGTGAACGGCCGCGCCGCGGCCCGCATGGAGTCGGCCGAGGCGACGGTCCGCGCGAAGGGCCAGGCGGCCTTCTGGGCCGAAGCGAACGCGCAAGGCAACGTCCGCGTCATCGTGAACACCGGCCTCTCGGCCGAGGCGTCCGCCCGCGCGGACGTCCGGATCGTGAGCCGGCTCGACGCCGACGCGCGCGCGAACGCGAAGGCCGATGCGTTCGGAGAGTTCAAGCTCTTCTACGACGGCCGCGCGCAAGGCTCCTTCGTGTCGCTCACGGCGCACCAGGAAGCCGGCGTCATCTCCGAGTTCACGATGGCGTCGACCGGCACCGAGATCTTCGCCTCCGCGAAGGCCGGCGCCTCGGCGTACATCTCGGTCTCGGGCGACGCGACGAGCCGCCTCGTCCTCGAGAACCGCGAGACGCGGATCGAGATCTCGGACACGACGAGCGCATACATGAAGATCGTCGCGAAGGCCGAGACCCGGGCGGACTTCCAGCTCTCCGGTCGCGTGCATGCGCGGCAGGTCTCGGACACCGTGGTCGAGCTCGAGGGCCCGAGCGGATACGCGGGCAGCCTCATCATCACGGACGTCCAGGGTCGGGCCGCGGCGAACTCGCGGTTCGTCGCGGACGCGCAAGGGCGCATCCGCGCCGAGCTCGAGGCCGGCGCCCAGATCGTGTTCAAGAGCCACGTCGGCATCGAGTCCGAGCTCTCGGCGACACAGCGCACCATGATCAACCAGGCGATCGCGGCCGGACAGGTCGGCGGTCAGGTGCTGGTCCAGACGCAGGCGGCGCTCGCGGCGAAGGCCGAGGCGCAGGCGCGAGCCCGCGCCGAGGCCCAGGCAAGGGCCGAGGCCGAGGCTCGGGCGCAAGCGCAGGCGCAAGCGCAAGCGCAGGCGCAGGCGCAAGCCCAGCTCGAAGCGTCGAGCCGGGCGGCCGCCGAGGCGCGTTCCGTCTTGACGGCGCAGGCCGAAGCCTCCGGGCACGTCACGACCTCGGTCACGGCGTCGTACTACAACGACGTGCAACTCGTGACCGCGGCGACGGCGGAGCGCGTCGACATCACGGTCTCGTCGACGACGGAGGCCGGGAAGACGATCATCGTCTCCCTCGACCCGGCGACCATCCGCGGGATGGCGAAGGGCGAGGCCGAGATCCTCGTCGACGGATCCGCGGCGGTCCAGGCCGAGTCCTACGCGGACATCCTGAACCCGAACGACGACGCCGGGCAGGACGAATACTTCGTCCTTGCGGGCGAGGCCGGGACGCAGGTCCTCGTCTCGATCGCGCACTTCAGCACGCGCACGGTCACGCTGAAGTCGAGCCATGCGGCGTCCCCGCCCGTCTTCATGTACGCGACCATGTTCCTCGCGGTCCTGGTCGTGGCCGAAGCGGCGATCATCGTGCGGAGGAGGTGAGCCCTAGCGGCTCATCTCCTCTAGTTTCCCTCTCTTTCGAGAGGTAACGGAGGAACCCACCATGACGATGGAAGAGAAGCGACGCAACGCGGACGACCCCAACTGGGGCCTGTTCATGGACGCGAGCGGACCGAAGGACCTCTCGGCGCGGAAGAGCATCAAGGTGAAGATCCCGCTCCGGCAGCACATCAAGCTGCACGCCCTGAAGCTCTTCAGCGAGAACAACATCTCGGAGGTCGTCGAGGCGGCGCTCGACGACTACTTCGTGAAGCTCCGGGCCGCGGAAGAGGCCCGGCTCGGGTCCGGCGCGGCCGGACCTGGGGTCCAGGGCCCGCCGACCGGCGTGCCCGCGGTCCTCCCCGACCGGGACACCGAGGGACCTCTCTAGTCGCGTCACGATAAAGGCAACACCAACACCGACCCCGGGGCGTAGCCGCGCTCTTCACCAGAAGCGGAGACGACCCCGGGACTCGCTTTTCTTACGGGATGGGGGTCCGGGGGAAGGTTCCCCTTCGGCCGGCGGACGTCCGTATGGGAATGTGACCGAAACTGTTTTGTATTCGGTTCGTAAT
The DNA here is from genome assembly GCA_052387135.1 of Methanobacteriota archaeon. Taxonomy (GTDB): domain Archaea; phylum Thermoplasmatota; class SW-10-69-26; order JACQPN01; family JBQTJL01; genus JBQTJL01. The sequence goes on from JBQTJL010000012.1 coordinate 22,387, forward strand.
ACAAATGTAGTCGGTGATGAGACATGACCCTGAGCATCCGGCTAGGCGACGATGTGAACAAGTTCCTGGATGACCTCGTGAAGAAAGGAGTGTACTCTAGCAAGGCCGAGGCCATCCGGGCCGCGATCGAACTGTTCGCCGAGGCCGAGGCCCAGAAGAAGAAGGGAAGGCGTCTCGTTGCAATCAGCGAAGACAAGCTGGAAAAGCTCGACCCCGTCCTTGAAATGTCATGAGCGCTTGGTTCCCGGCGACGTTTGAGCAGACGCTTTCCTTGCTCGAGATCATGGTAAAGGTCCTTGCGTTGTTCGTTGGCGGGAGGGTGGCGGACACCGGAATCAGGGCGTGGCGGGCGCAGCGCCAGGCGCAAGCTCAAAGCCAGATCCAAGGCCAGAACCAGACGGCGAGGAACGAGGTTCACTTGAACTTCCAAAAGGGGGACGCCGCGCGCGTGAAACCAAAGCGGCTCTTCAAGGACGTTTCCGTGAAGGAAGAAGAAGGCGACGCGGTGGTCCCGGAATCTCTCCGTGACGAGCGTCCGTGACGGGGGGTCCCGGCCGGTTCGAACCGAGAACGTGATGGGCCGTTCGGCCTGGGACCCTCACCGGCGGCCTCTCGGCGATGGCTTCGTCGGTCTCGCCTCGATCCTGGCCGTTTCGGCGTTTTCTGGCTCCAATTCGTGTGCATGTTCGTTCCGCCGGCGGAGCTTCGTCCGGTCGGGTCTGCGGCCCGTTTCGTTCTTCCTTTGGAATTCGTGTAGGGTTTCTTTCCGCCCGCGGAGCGTCGCCCGGCCGCGTCTGCGGCCCGAATGGCGGCGTCCTCCTCGCCTCGGTCGGCGCCGCTTCTTTGTGAGGTTTCTGGAAGCGGCACCTCCCTCGGCTCGTCGTCCTTGCCCTCGGGCCGCATCCGCTGGCCGTGCTCGCTCCGGGGGCGGGACCGGACGACGACGCTGATCACGATCCTACGATGGGCGACCCCGCGCTCGTTCATGAAGCGGGCGAAGGGCACGCGCCAGGCGTCCGCCATGCGGGCGACGCGTTACGCCGACGTCCCCATGACGTTGCTTGTAGAGTCAGTAGTTGCCACTGCGGCGTCCATCGTTCGTCGTGGGGGCCCGAATCGCATCGACGCGTTTTTGTGACAGGAGACGGGATTTCGTCTCGATACCTTGACGTCGAAGCGGAATGATCCCTGTCATTGCGGCTCCGGCCGAAAATTCAAGAAATGCCACGGATCCGTGCTCGCTCTCACCCAGCGGGCCCCCCGGTTCGCGGGTTTGAGCCCTGACTGGCCGGCGGAGTTCTCGGATGAAGCGTACTATGGGCCCGCCATGCAGTTGAGCGAGGCGCTGGAGGGCGAACCTGGAACGATTCCAGACGAGATCGGACCCGATCTCCTGTCAGGCCTGCTGCGTACCGTGGGTGCCGGGGAGGACCTGCCGGAGCCCGTTTTTGCCGGCTGCGCATCTCCCGTACGCATCGTCGCGGACTCCATCGAGGAAGAGACGCTTGAGCGAGTGTGGAGCCATGTCCGGACGGGGCTCTCGGCGAAGGAGACGTTCGAGGGCCTACCCGTCATGTTGTTCCGAGGGCAGACGGGGGGGCTCATGTTCGAATGTTCCGGAGACGCTTCGACCGAGTTGGTGGCTCGGACCGCGATTTCCTGGAGCGTTGCAGTCAATCGAGGAAACCTCTGCCTCTGGGGCGGAAGACTGGAGAACGGGCGGTGGCTGCTCGGCCTGACGCCGTGATTCCCGGCTTGGCCCGGATATGCCCCGGTGCGCGCTTCGTTTTCGTGGGATTCACGCTGCCGCAGCCCCTGGTGCACCACGGGGATGCACTTGAAGGCCGCGACCGGCAGGACTCCAAAGAGCGGAGTCCACAGGACGAAGAGGGCTCGTTCGGGGAAGGATCCGGATCCGATTGGGGTCACGGCGAGCGGCGTACTCGCCTCGGTCGTCGGACTCGTGGAAGGGCTGATCACGTTCGTGGTTCCCGGCCACCGTTTCTCGAAACGGGACGTGGCGGAACTCCTCATCTACGCCGCCTCCCGCCGGACCAGCCTCACGCGCGCCTGCGAGGACTTGGCCAAGGCGATGAGCGACACGCGCCTGCGCCAATTGTGGTCGAAGTTCGAAATGGGCCGGGTCCAGGCGACCCTGAACCGGCTCCTCGTGGCCCGAGCCAAGGTCTGCCTGCGGAACCGCGCGATCCGCCTCGCGGTCGACTTTCACCTCGTCCCGTACCACGGGAAGCCTCACAAGCACGCGCGGGAGGTCTACCGGGGACCCGCCAAGTCGGGCACGAGCCACTTCCACGCCTACGCGACCGCGTACGTGATCCTCGCGGGGCGGCGCTTCACGCTCGCAGTCAAGTTCGTTCGCAAGGGTGAAGACCTCGCCAAGGTCCTCCGTTTCCTCCTTGGGCGCGTGGGCGATGCCGGCTTCAAGGTCGAGTCGTTGTACGCGGATCGAGGCTTCTGTAACGTACGCTGCATCCGGTTCCTCCAAAACCTCTCGTACGAGGTCCTCATGCCGCTCGTCGTCCGGGGAAAGAAGGGACGTCGGCTCCTGAAGCCTCGTTCCTCGTACGCGACCACGTACACCATGAACAGCGTGACGGACGGGGAAGTCACGTTCCCGGTCCTCGTGACGGTCACGTACGCGAAGGGCAGGCGTGGGGAGCACAAGGCCAAGAAGTACGCGTACGTGGCGCTCCACTCGAACGCGTCTCCCCGTACCGCGTTCGAGCGGTACCGGACCCGCTTCGGAATCGAGGCCTCCTACCGGCTCGCCACGCGCGCCCGGGCCCGCACGAGCACCCGCAACCCCGCCATTCGCCTCGCCCTCTTTGGCGTCGCGCTCCTCATCGAGAACGAGTGGGTTTGGATCAAGTACGAGCGCCTCGCCATCATGCGGCGCGGGCGCGGTGGGCGCGTCGTCCAGCACGCCCTCTTGCGGTTCGAATTGTTCCTCGCATGGATCGTCCACGCCCTCAACCTCGCCCTCGCACTCGTCGTGCACGTCGAATCTCCTGCGCTCTCGCGCGTCAAGAAGAAACGGCGCACCCAGCGCGCCTCACGAGGAGGTGGCAACTACTGAGAGTGCGTGAACGCGTTCCGCTCGGCTTAACGAGGGCGCGGGGGACCGTAGCGAGTTCGGACCATGATCCGATGCTTCGACATATTTCCCAGTTCGCGCAAAGCTTAAAGCGGCCTACGCCGATTTGCTCAGTCGCTTGGCGATGGAGGCTCGGGTCTCGCAGTTGATCAAAGCCAGTGGCGGCTTACTCATACTCGTTGGATCGCTCGTTTTCATGAATGGCTTCATGAGCATCTCAAGTCGGCGCAACAGGAGGATGGCCGTCGGCGGACTTCTTGGGGCCTGCGGGGCGCTCTTGAGTTTGGTCGACGCGCTGGAGGGGTGACCCTGGGCGGGCCACCTGGTCGCCTCGTACGGGCTTTCCTCGCAATCGTTCTCGCAATGGCGTGCTTCGGCGCCTTGGTCCACGTTCTGAAGGTGGAACCTGAGACCACACACTCGACCGCGAGTGAAGATTATCATCACCTGACCTGGCGTTCCGAAGTCGAGCTGACAAGAACAACGTTTATTCGAAGCCATGTATTTCGCGTAGAGAATGCGCCTATTCATTATCGGGTCTATCCGACCATAGAAACCCGCGTGCTTGAGCTCCATTCTGCCGTCAATGTGAGCGCCTGTTTCATTGTGAATGGCCAGGCTGTCCCTTGTCTTCCAAGTGTAGCGTTACACTCGGAAGGCAACTTTCTCAGTCCATCGGTAGAGATAGGACGCCAACGGCTTCTGCGGGGCGAGAATGCCGCAATTGGTGTAATCTCGCTGGAAGCCTTGGATTCCTCTGCGTTGCCCGGAATAAATCATGTCGCAATATCCCCTTTAACCATCCGCGTGGTCGAAAAAGACTCAAATGCGGACGGCACGAGCGACGCTAAGTGGCGCGTGCCCTTCCTCACGCCCCTGCACGTCGCCGGGGCCGTGGCGTTAGTCTTCGGAATTCTTGTCTTCTCCCTCGCAAAAATGAATCCCCCCAAGATTGTAGCAGTCCGCTATGCAAGGCTGAAGAAGAAGCACAAGCAGAAGCTAATCCCCGCAATCGTGAAACGTGATGTTGACCTTACAGATGCACTCGTTCTCATACCGAAG
>JBQTJL010000013.1:0-4253 GCA_052387135.1 Methanobacteriota archaeon
CCTCGTCCCGCAGACGCCGCGGACGCCGGCACGGGGGCGGACCGCACACCCACACGACGCAGAACACGATCAACCCGCGACGTTCGAATCGAGGCCGACGAAGCCCTCGTCGAGAGGGCGCCGCGAGCCGAACGGCCGGGGGCGGAAAGAATGACGAGACGCGCATGAAGCCTTCGGGCACGACTGGGCAGCCGTCACCCTTTTATCCCCCGCCCCCGCTCCCGACCCGTATGCCGAAGGAGATCTTCGTCTCGATACGGAACCACCCGGGAGAGCTCCTCAGGATGGCGAAGTCGCTCGGGAAGAAGATCAACATCGAGGCGATCAGCGTCGAAGGCCTCGGCGACATCTCCATCGTCCGCATGCTCGTATCGGACGGCTCGGCCGCGCTATCGGCCCTGAAGAAGGAAGGCTACCAGGCCGAGGCGCAGGACTCGATCGTGCTGAAGATCAAGAACCAGCCCGGCGAGCTCGTCCACATCTGCGACAAGCTCGCACGAGCCGGCATCAACATCGACAACCTCTTCTGCGCGGCCGGAAAGGACCCCGAAGGCTACATCGTGATCAAGCCGGACGACCTCGCCCGCGCGAAGAAAGCGCTGGGGCTCGAATGACGACCCCCCGCGACGACCTCTTCCTCTGGGCGCAGGAGACGCCCGGCGTCGCCTGGATGAGCCAGAACACGAACGACCTCCCGACGACGCCGCGGATCCGCGAAGCGATCCAGGACGCCCTCGCGAAGGGCGCGCACCACCAGTACCCGTACTCGAAGGGGAGTCCCGGCCTTCCCGAACTCATCCTCCGCGACCTGGGTCTTTCGCCGTCGACCCACGGCGTGCTCGTCTCGGCCGGCGCGATCGAGGGCCTCTACGCGCTGAACCGCGCGCTCGTTTCGCCCGGCGACGAGATGGTCTCGACGGACCCGTCCTTCCTGCCGATCCACCACCAAGTGACGCTCGGCGCGGGCCGCGTCGTCGAGGTCCCGATCTACGACGCGCCGTACCGGCTCACGCCGGAGACGGTCGCGGCAAAGACCACCCCGAAGACGAAGCTCGTGTTCGTGAACGACCCGATCAATCCGATGGGCACCGGCTACCCGCACGATGCGCTGAAGGGGATCGTCGAGGTCGCGCGGGACGCCGGCGCCGTCCTCGTCCACGACGTGACGTACCGCGACTTTGCCCGCGAGCACACGCCCGCGCACACGATCGACGCCGAACGCGTGGTCTACGCCTATTCGTTCTCGAAGTCCGCAGGGCTCGCCGGGCTCCGGATCGGCGCGCTCGTCGCCCCGCACGAGGTCATGGCGAAGGTCCTCCCGTTCAACACGAACGTCCTCTCCGTGAACGTGCTCGCGCAGGTCGCCGCGAAGGCCGCGCTGGAGACGAAGCGCGAATGGCTCCCGTCTGTCGTGAAGACGTGCCGGGACAACCAGGCGATGATCCGGGACGCGGTGCGGAAGACCGAGGGCGCGCGGCTCCCCGTCTACCCTTCGGATGCGAACGTGTTCGTGATCGACGTCTCCGGGACCGGCGTCGCCCCCGAGGCGATCCAGAAGGCGCTGCTCTTCGACCACAAGGTCTTCGTGCGGTCCGGGAACTACGTCTCGCCGAAATTCGGCGACCGGTTCGTGCGGGTGAGCTTCAGCGTCCCGCCGACCGAATGCCGCCGGTTCTGCGACGCGTTCCCGCGCGTGGTCGACGAGCTCCGTCCGCCGTAGGCTTTGCGCCGTGGACTGTGCGCAGTGCGCCGTTCGCCGTGCGCCGTGGCCGGCTCCCAGACCGCGCGTCGCGCACTGCGTACTGCGCACCGCGCACCGCGTACGGCGCACCGAGTACGGCGCATCAATCGGAAACCGGCGCACGGACCGAAACGACCGCGTCGAACGACCCGTCGCCTGCGGCCCGCACGTCGAGCCGCCACGTGCCCTGCGACGGGCTTCCGAGCGTGAACGTCGCGGTGCCGGTCCGGTCGAAGAACTGCTCGCGGACCGCTCGCCCGGTGGGGTCGACGAGCGAGACCGTCGCGTTGTTCGCCGGGCCCGACGGCGGGATCGGAAGGCCCCCGCCGCCTCCGAACGTCACGTTCACGAAGACCGTGAGGTTCCGCGCCAAGGCCGGGACCTCGAACGTCACGTTCGCGCGCTTCCCCCGCGCCGACGGGTTCGGCGACGGGTCCGACGGATCGAGGAGGTCCTGCGACGAGAACGTGCCGTTCAGCCGTCCGAGCTCGCGTTCCTCGTAGACGGGCGTCTGGTCGAAGCCGTCCCATAGTTCGCGCACGCGCTCCTTTGCGACGCAACCGGCGAAGGGCATGACGGCAAGGAGCAAGATGGCAAGGGGCAAGGCGCCGCGACCGACCGCCACGGGCCCGGATTCTCGGTGGCCCGCTTATAGCTATTCCTCGTCGCCGGCCAGCGCCTCGTAGTAGTACTCGCCGCGCGCCTTCTGCTCCCGGTCGAGCCGGGACCCGGCCTTGTTCACGCGGGGGCGCTTCGTCTCGCGGTCCCGCCGGAACGTGATCCCCACGTCCGAGAGGAACCGGTTCATGCCGGTCCGCATGTCGAACGGACCCTCCGAGACGCCGCGGCGGCCCGGCTCGCCTCCGAACACCATGAGGCTGTCCGCCATCAAGTCGAGGAAATACACGTCGTGGTCGACGACGAGGGCCGACTTTCCCCGCTTCTCCATCACGCGGCGGATCGTCTTTGCGACCATCAAGCGCTGGTCGGTGTCGAGGTATGCGGACGGCTCGTCGAGAAGGTAGAGGTCCTTCTCCGGCGCCAACGCCAGGGCCACGAATACGCGCTGGAGCTCGCCTCCCGAGAGCCGGTCCACGTTCTTTTCGGCGAGGCGCTCCATGTCGAGCGGGCGCGCGATCTCGTTCTGGAAGAACGGGTCGTCGTAGGAGGAGCCGAGCTTCGTGTAGAGGAGATCGACGACGCGGTCCGTGAAATCGGTCCGGATGTACTGGGGCTTGTACGAGAAGCTCGCGTTCGACGCGAGGGCCCCGTCGTCCGGCGCAAACTCGCCCGCGAGCATCTTCACGAACGTCGTCTTGCCCGTGGCGTTCGGGCCGACGACGCCCACGACCTCGCCCACGTGGATCTCGCCCGCGCCGGTCTCGAGCGAGAAGGCGTCGCCGAAGCTCTTCTTCGCGGCCGGGAACGCGAGGAGCACGTCGGTCTCCCATTTTTCGCGGGGAGGATGGACCTCGAACTCGATCTTTGCGTCGCGGAACCGGACGTTCTCCTCCTTCATGTAGCCCGAAAGGTACACGTTGATGCCCGTGCGGACGGGCCGCGGCAGCGCCACCACGCCGTAGGCTGCCTCGGTGCCGTAGAAGAGCTGGACCTCGTCCGCGAGGAAGTCGAGCACCGCAAGGTCATGCTCGATCACGACGACCGCGTGGTCCTCCGCCATGTCCCGGATGAGGCGCGCGACGCGGATCCGCTGGAAGATGTCGAGGTAGCTCGAAGGCTCGTCGAAAAGATAGACGTCCGCCTTCTTCATGTAGGTCGCCGCGATCGCGACCCGCTGGAGCTCGCCGCCGGAGAGCTTCTTCAGGTCGTGGTCGAGGACCCCGCGGAGCCCCAACGCGTCGACCGTCTCGTCGAACAATCCCCGTTCGTCGGTCTTGCGGAGCAGCGGCTCGACGGTCCCCGATACGACGCGGGGGATCCGGTCGACGTACTGCGGCTTCACCGCGGTCTTCACGCGGCCGCCCGCGACCTCCTTCAAGTAGTTCCCGAGCTCGGTCGCCCCGTACCGCGCCACGACCTCGAGCCAGGACCCCGGCTTCTCGACGTTCCCGAGGTTCGGGACCTCTTCTCCCGAAAGGATCCGGATCGCGGTGGTCTTGCCGATGCCGTTTCGTCCGAGGAGCCCCAGGATGCGGCCCTTCTGCGGGACCGGGAGCCGGAACAGGCGGAAGCCGTTCACGCCGTACTGGTGCGTAAGATCCGTGTCCAGCGCCTCGGGGAGGTTGATGATGTGAATCGCGTCGAAGGGGCACTTGTGGACGCAGATGCCGCAGCCCACGCAGAGCTCCTCGCTGATCACGGCCTTCCCCTGATCGGGTCCCGGCTTGATGCAGTCGGTGACGCCCTGCCGGACGACCGGGCAGAAGGTGACGCACTCGTAGTGGCACCGCTTCGGTTGGCAGCGGTCCTTTTCGACGACGGCGACGCGCATTCTTACGCGGTTGTAGGCTGCCGTCTTCTAAAAAGAAGGCGGTGAGCGCGCGCGACGCGC
>JBQTJL010000014.1:0-5462 GCA_052387135.1 Methanobacteriota archaeon
TATTTCCGACGAGCCCGACGAAGCCCTCGCGACGCGAGACGCCGCAGACGGGCCGAGGACGCGGGGAGGCGCGACGAGGAGGGGATGCCGGGGACGGGGCTCGAACCCGCGACCTAAGGATTATGAGTCCTTCGCGCTACCAGCTGCGCTACCCCGGCGGGGGCACCTTCGCAACTTCGTTCCTCTATAAAACTCCTGTCAAGGTCCGCGTCCGCCGGCCTCGCGCCGGGCGCGCTCGATGCGGCGCTTCTCTCCCCGCCTCGCCGAGAGGGAGTCGCGGATCATCGCCTCCTCGACCGCGACGAACGAGACCGCGAGGCCGAGCAGGACCCCGAAGCCTGCGCCCCAAAGGAACGTGCGCCCCACGGTCCCCGCGAGCACGCCGCACGCGTACGCGGTGAGCGCCGTCACGAGGACGTACGTGGGCGCCTTCCACCGCTCGGGGATAAGCGGGAGGACCGTCTCGCCACGGCGGTTCCGGATCGCGTCCGGGATCCCGCCGACGTAGAGCGCGACGAGGAGCGCCGCGGAGACGCCGACGAGGAGGGGAAGGTAGAACCCTTCGACAAGGAGCCCCACGAGCGTCGTGAGCACGATCGCCAAGACGAGGAACACGGGGATCGCGACGAAGGCGCGCGTCCGGGCCGGGCGCCCCGTGCCGGAGGCGCCAAGGAGCGCCGAAAGCGAGGGCCGCCCCAGCGCAAGGAGCGCGAGGAGGACCGCGAGCGCGTAGCCCGCAAAGAGCGCGGCAAGGAGCCGGGCGACGTCCGCGAGTGCCACGGATTCGAGGAGAAGGCCCACGAGGTAGGCGAGGACCGGGCCGACGACGAGCACGAACGCGAGGAAGAGGAGCCCCGAGAGGCGGCGCGCGCCGGCGTCTTCCGAGCCCGGCGCGGCCCGGGGGAACCCGACGAGGAGGTACGCGACGGCGCCGGCCGCCGCAAGGCCCACGACGAGCGATGCGACGAGGCCGGCGTCGGAGATCGGCGCGAAGCGGTCGGCGACGAGCCCGATCGCGTGGAAGAACAGGAACCCGAGGAGGACCGTCACCGGGAAGAACAGGTGGGGACGGACCTCGGGCGGGATCCGCGGCATGTTCGCGCGGGCCGCCCGGAAGACCGGCGGGACGCCGAAGATGGCGACCGCGAGCGCCACGCCGAGGACGAGGCCGACCGGGAGCGCGAGGAAGAACTGCGCCTCGGATGAGAGGCCGGCGGCGGAGGCCGCAAGCCCCGCGAGGAAGAAGAGGACGGCACCAAAGACGAGGGCGGCGGGGAACGTGAACCACGGACGGTTCCGGCGGAAGTTGTCGCGGACGTCCGGCGGGACGTATTCGGCGGCGCGCTTCTTGGGCCGCGGGAACCCCACGAGAAGGTACGCGGTCGTCGCCCCGACCCCTACGCCGAGGACGAGCGAGAGGTAGAAGTTCAGGTCCCCGAGCGCGAGCCGCTCGAGAAGCACGCCGAAGAGGAAGAAGAACAGGGCCGAGAGGACGAGCGCAAGGAGCGGGAAGAAGAGCGGCAGCGTGTCCCGCGGCACCATCGCGACCACGCGTCGCGCCTCGGCGCGCGCGCGGCCGGTCTCGGGGAAGCCCACGACGGCCCACGTCGCGGCGAGCCCCAAGGCGTACCCCAAGAGGATCGATGGCACGAACAAGAGAAGGAAGACCCCGATCACGAACGTGAAGAAGAGGCCGAAGAGCAGCCAGGCCGGCACGAACAGGATCGCGCGGGTCCGGGGCGCGAGCCTCTTTGCGAGCGGAAGTCCCGCCGGCCTCCGGAGCGGCCCCTTCGCCATCAACGCGTCATGCGCCCAACCCCTATATGCGGTTTATGAAGGGGCTGCTTCATTCCGCGCGCCGGAAGCTCCGGAGGAACCGCCGGCGGCGCTGGCGCGCGGTCTCGGCGTCCATCCCTTGGGGAAAGAACCGCGCGACGACGAAGAAGGACGCGGCGAGCCCGTACGCGACGATGAGCCCGAGGTAGATCACGGCGGACGTGCCGGCGTACTCGACGAGGAACGCATAGAGGGGAAGTAGGACGAGGGCCTGCGCGGCGATCCACGCCAGGCGGCGGCCCTGGTAGACGCCGAAGCCGGCAAGCACGCCGGTCGCAAAGTGGACGAGGACGAGGCCCCCCGCGATCGCGAACTCGGCCGCAAGGAACCCGAGGTCGAGGTCGGTCACCTCGCGCGTCGCGCGCCCCAACGCGACCATCACGCCGACCCCGAGGCCGAGCGAGCCGCCGTAGAAGATGGTCGTCCGTTGCCCCGCGAGGCTCCGACGGTTCAGCACCGCGACCTTCGCGAGCGACTCGAGCCACGGGACGAGGAGGACGAAGACGAACGGCGCCGCGACCCCCAAGAGGAGGAACGCCTGCGCGACCGCAAGGAGGAGCCCCAGCCCGAGACCGAACATGAACTGCAGGAACAGCGTCTGGTCGCGGAAGACGCCGTCGTAGGGGCCGTACGCCAAGAACAGGACGACGAACGCGGGCACGAGCACGAGGACGCTCGTGACGAGGAACGGGACCGCCACGCGCGGCAACCGAGCGGCCCGGGATTAAGGTTTTGTATCCCCCTCGGCATCCCGACCGCGTGCCGGCCGCCCCGGAGCTAGCCGCGATCGAGCGCCGCGCCTTCGACCGGTGGGCCGCCGCGCGCGCCCACGAGCCGAAGGTCGAACCGGGGCGCCCCAAGTTCTTCGCGACGTACCCGTACTCGTACATGAACGGCTTCGCGCACTTGGGACACGCGTACACGATGCTCCGGAACGACGTGATGGTGCGGTACCAAAGGATGCGGGGGAAGAACGTCCTCTTCCCGTTCGCGTTCCACTTGACGGGGACCCCGATCGTGGCCGCCGCGCGGCGCGTCGCCGAGGGCGAGCCGAAGCAGCTTGCGAGCCTTACCGACATGGGGATCCCGCGCGAGCTCCACGCACGCTTTGCGGACCCCAGGTTCTGGGTCGAGTACTTTCCGCCGGAATGGCGGAAGGACGTCGACGCCTTCGGCCTCATGGTCGACTGGCGCCGCGAGTTCTTCACGACGGACCTGAACCCGGCGTACGACGCGTTCATCCGGTGGCAGTTCGGAAAACTCCTTGCAGGGCGATACGTCGAAAAGGGCGCGCACCCGGTGATCTGGTGCCCGAAGGACCACCAGCCGGTCTCCGACCACGACCGGACCGAAGGCGAAGGCGAGACGCCGCAAGAGTGGGTCGTGTACAAGATGCGTCTCATCGAGCCCCTCGGGGGGCTCGATGGCGCAGTGTCGCTGCTCGCAGCGACACTGAGGCCCGACACGGTGTTCGGGCAGACGAACGTGTGGGTGGATCCGGACCACGACTACGTGGCGCTCCGGGTATCCGAAGAGACTTGGCTCACGACGAAAGGCTCCGAGAACGACTTCCCCCTGCAGACGAAGGGCGCGGTCCCCGTTGCGGGTTTCACGATTCCCGGCGCTCGCCTCGTCGGCCTCCACGTGCGGACCGCCGGGAACGGCCGCGTCGTCCCGGTCCTTCCGGCGCGCTTCATCCGTCACGAGAAGGCGACCGGCATCGTCACGTCGGTGCCCTCCGACTCGCCGCAGGACCTCCTGTCGCTCCGAGCCCTGCAGGATGGATCGTGGGAGGCGGGGCTCGCGCCGGATCTCCTTCACGAAGTGAAGCAGATCCATACGATCCCCGTCATCAAGACGCAGAAGTATGGCGTGGAAAGCGCGCAGAAATCGTCCGAGGAGGCCAAAGCGAAGGACGACGTCGACCGCGACCGGATCGAAGAGGCGACGACGCTCGCCTACAACGCGGGCTTCTACGAGGGTGTGCTCGCCGAGAACGCGGGCCCCTTTGCGGGGCGAAGCGTCGCGGACGTGAAAGAGGAGCTCACGGATTGGCTCGTCTCGCGCGGCGAGGCGTTCCGGTTCTACTGGCCGTCCGGCCGAGTCGTCTGCCGGTGCCTCACTCAGGCGACCGTGAAGGTCGTCACCGACCAGTGGTTCTTGAAGTACGGCGACCCCGCGTGGAAGCAGGCGGCCCACGCGTGCATGGACACGATGACGTTCTATCCGCCGGTCGCGAAGAAGAACTTCCACTACGTCGTCGATTGGCTCAAGGACTGGGCCTGCGCCCGGGAGGCCGGGATGGGCACGAAGCTCCCCGGAGACGAACGCTGGACCGTCGAATCGCTCTCCGACTCGACGATCTACATGGCCTACTACACGATCGCGCCGTTCGTCGAGGGCGGCAAGGTCCGGGCGTCCGACCTTACGGACGCCGTCTTCGACCACGTCTTCCTCGGGCGCGGAACGGCGCAAGACGCCGCGAACGGCAGCGTCTCGCCGTCGCTCCTCCAGGAGATGCGGAAGGAGTTCCTGTACTGGTATCCGCTGGACTTCCGGAACTCGGGGAAGGACCTCCTCCAGAACCACCTCACGTTCCTCGTGTTCAACCACGTCGCGATCTGGAAGGACGACCCGTCGAAGTGGCCCCGGGGCCTCTCCGTGAACGGCTGGGTCATGGTCGACGGCGAAAAGATGTCCAAATCCCGCGGCAACTTCATCACGCTCCGACAGGCGCTCGACGACTTCGGGGCAAGCGCCACGCGCTTGGCGTTGGCGTACAGCGGCGAGGGATTGGACGACCCGAACTTCGAGGTCGCGTTCGCGCACGGCGCGGGCCGCCGCTTGGTCGCGCTCCTCGAATCGGCCCGCGAAGCCCCGAAGGAGACCCGGACGACGGAGGCGTCGGTCGACGCGTCCTTCCGGTCGGTCCTTGCCCGGATCCTCCGGGAGGCGACCGACGCGATGGACCTCGTGAACACGCGGACCGCGGTGAAACTCGCCCTCTTCGACCTTCCCCGCGAGATGCAATGGTACCTCCGGCGCTGCCTCGGCGTCCCGAACGCGGCGCTTTGGCGGCGCGCGGTCGAGACCCAAGTGAAGCTCCTTGCCCCGATCGTGCCGCACGTCGCCGAGGAGGCGTGGACGGCGCTCGGCGGGAAGGGCCTCGTGATCGACGCGGCGTGGCCCGAGCCCGCGGCGGCCGACCTCCGACCGGATGCCGAGGCCGCCGAACAATATCTCCGCTCGGTCCTCGAGGACGTGCGGGCGATCCTCAAGGTGATCCACAAGGAGCCGGGCACGATCCGGTTCCTCACGGCACCCGCGTGGAAGCACGCGCTCTACGCGCTTGGCGTCCGCCTCGCGCGCGAAGGTCGTCTCGCGAAGGGGCCGGGCGACCTCATCAAGGAGGCGATGGGCGACCCCGCGCTCAAGCCGCACGCGAAGGAGCTCCCGAAGCTCGCCGGGGCCCTCGCGCAGGACCTCCGGGGGGCGTCGCCGGAGTCGCTCGACGTCCGCGGCCGGTCCCTCGAGGAGACGCGAATCCTCTCGGAAGCCGCGCCGTTCCTCGAGTCCGAGCTCCGCTGCCGCGTCGCCGTGCTCGAGGCCGAAACCTCCGGGCATGA
>JBQTJL010000015.1:0-3683 GCA_052387135.1 Methanobacteriota archaeon
GGGGGCGGGGGGGCGGCGCGGCCGCCCCCCCCCCCCCCCCCCCCGCCGCGCCCCCCCCCCCCCCCCCCCCCCGCCGGGCGCCGGGCGCCCCGGCCCCCCCCCCCCCCCCGAGGAGGAGGTTATACTCCGCGGCCTTCTTTCGCCTTCACCCGAAGCTCGGTCGAGTGGCAATGTCGGCAGCGGGTCGACCGGATGGGGTTCCGCGCGTAGCACTTCATGCAGATCTTCTTGTTGAGAAGGCGCGCCTCGGCTTCCGGGAAACCCATACGGACCGCGCTCTTGAAGGCGGAAGGCCTATTTAACGTTTCGGAGGGCCGTCTTCAGCCGGTCGATCGGCGGCACCGGGGTCGGGTCGACGCCGCGCGCGAACGCGAGGTAGATCGAGGCATAGTCGCCAAGGTAGAGCGCGTGGAGCATCCGGGCGAGAAGGTGCGGCTCGTCCGGCACGACCTCGACCACGGCCTTCGTCTGGCGCCGCAGGAGCTCCATCGTGATCTCGAGGCGCCGCTTCTCTTCGCCCTGTTCGGTGCCTTCGTGGATCATGACCGCGCCGAAGTGCTTCGAGCGCGCGTCCTCCTCCCATCCCACGATGTCGTTGTGGTTCATCTCCGGGAAGGAGCCGCGGAACGAGAGCACCTTCGCGTTCTCGTTGAACTGGTTCGCCCAGCGGCGCGCGAGCGCCAGCATCGGGCCCACGCCGTAGACGATCGGGTTCACCTCGCGGAGCGCCTCCGCGACCTGCTTTGCGGGGTTCCGCTGCGTCGGCGATTCGGGGCCAAAGTCCCGGGAGAGCTTGTGCAGGGCCTGCACGCCGGCCGAGTAGTGCTCCTCGGGAAGCTTCACGTCGAGCGCTCGGAGCGTCGACACCATCGCGGCAAAGAGGTGCCCCACGGCGGCCCTCGGCTGCAGCGCGTCCGGGATCCGGACGAGGGGCACGCCTTCCTCCTCGGCGCGCCGCGCGAGTTCCCCCCCGGACGTGATCGCGACGAGCGGGACGCCTTTCTCCAGCGCCTGCTCGAACTGCGAGAGCGTCTCGCTCGTGTTCCCCGAATACGAGGAGGCGAAGAGGAACGTCTTCTCCGAGGCCCAGGCGGGAAGCTGGTAGCTCCGCGTCACGTGGATCGGGGGCCCGCCGGCCGACAGGAACCACGAAAGGAGGATGTCGCCTCCGACGGCGCTTCCGCCCATCCCGGCGACGATCACCCGCTCGAACCGCGTCGCGGGCCGTTCGACGCCCTCGGCCGGGACGAGCCCGGCCTCGAACTGATGCGGGAAGCCCCGGAGCGCCGAGAGCATGTCGCCCTTGTCGAAACGGGAGAAGGTCTTCGGGTCGTCGAGCAGGGCTCCGGCCATCATGCGCGCAAATCCTCGATGCACGTTAAGTCTTTTCGTCCCTCGCAACATGCGGGCTGTATGCCGGGCCGGCTCACGATCGGGCTCTACAACTCCTACGACCCCGTGCGGTTCCACGAGGCCCATCGTCGTGCGCTCGCGCGGGCCGGGCCGCTCGCCCTCGCGTTCGACGCGAACCTCGCCACGTTCGGGTTCCCGTTTTCGGAAGGGCGGCGCCGCAGCGGCGGCCCCGACCTGAAGACGCCGGTGGAGGTCGCGGAGTTCGTCGCGGACTCGACGACGATCGGGGAGGGCGGCGAATATTTCGTGGAGATCGCGAAGGGTGGCCGGTTCGCGGTCTTCGACTTCCCCAAAGGGGGCTTCCCGCCGCAGCTTGGCGTCGCGGTGCTTGCGACGCGACGGCCGGCTCCGAAGAAGACCATCGGCGTCGAAGCGGCGGCCGGCCTCCTCCGCCGGTCGAGCGCCCTCCTCGTCTTCGGTCTTGGACCCCGAGGCGTCCCCTCGGACCTCTTCGAGATGACGGCGCACCACCTCGACGTCACCGGCCGCGGCCTTTCGCTGGAGACTGCGACCGCGATGGGCGCGACCGTCGCGGCCGTCGCCACCGCGGTCCGGAGGCCGGCATGACGCGGCCCGTCACGCCGCTCCTTGCCGTCGACGCCTTCGTCGTCCGGGGCGACGCGCTGCTCCTCGTCCGGCGCGGCCGTCCCCCGTTCGAGGGATCGTGGGTCTTGCCCGGCGGCCTCGTGGAGGTGGGCGAGACGACCGAGGCGGCGGTGCTCCGCGAGCTTGCCGAAGAGACCGCGCTCCACGGCCGCGTGCGCGGCCTCGTCGGCGTCTACTCGGACCCGAAGCGGGACCCGCGCGGACACACGGTGAGCGCCGTCTACGCGGTGGACGCGCCGGAGGGGGAGCCCAGGGGCGGTGACGACGCCGCCGAAGCCCGATTTTTCCCGATCCGGGAGTTGCCGCCCCTCGCGTTCGACCATCCGAAGATCGTGCGGGACGCGCTCGCGTTCGCGGCCACGCGGCCCGGATACAGTACTTACTAAGTCTTATATCGGGGAAGGGCGTTGCGGTTGCAATTCCCCCGATTTAGGGGGGCCTAAACAATTTAGGCGAACCTAAACCGTGATCCCGATGGCCGCGACCGGTTCCAAGACGACCCTGTTTGCCCTGTCCCTGATCGCCGCGCTCGTCCTCGGAGCCGCTGCCGGCTTCGTGTTCTCGCCCGAGGGCGGGACTCCGACGCCCGCCGGCTCGGTCGCGCCCTCGGAAGACCGACCGAAGGTCGTACTCGCGATCCAGCCGACGGACAACGCGGCGGCGATCCAGTCGCGCGCGACGGAACTCGAGCAGTTCCTCGAGACCGAGACCGGCTTCGACTTCGAGATCGTGGTGCCGCTCACGTATACGGGCGTCGTCGAGGCGCTCCGCTTCGGCCACGCGGACGTCGCGATGATGAGCGCCTGGCCGTCCGCGCTCGCGGTCCGGATCGCGGGCGCCGAGATCGTGCTCGCGGAGAACCGCGAGGTCGTGATCGGCGACACGCCGACCGTGGCCCCCTATTACGTCTCAGACTACGTCGTGAAGAAGGAGTCGGCCTACCAGACGATGGAGGACCTCCGCGGGAAGACCGTCGCCTACCCGAGCCTCACGTCGACCTCGGGCTACGTGTACCCGGTCGCAAAGCTCGTCGAGACCGGGCTCGTCCCGGCCGCCGAGCCGGGCAAGGAAGCCGATCCCAAGCGTTTCTTCGGGAACGCGCTCGTCGGCGGCGGCTACGCGGGGGCGTGGCAGGCGTTGGACAACGGGCAGGCCGACGTCGCGGTGATCGCGGGCGACGTGTCGCAGAGCCTCTACTTCGAGGTCTTGAACGAGACGCGCATCCTCGAGACGCAGGGGCCGGTCCCGTCGCACGCGGTCGTCTTCTCGAAGGAGTTCGCGGGCACGGCCGAGGCCGAGGCGGCGAAAGCGGCCTTCCTTGAGCTCAAAGGCGACCGGAAGGACATGATGCGGAAGCTCGTCTCGGCGATCTTCGTCGAGTTTACGCCGACCACGTCCGAGCAGCACACGGCCCCGCTTGCGGCGGCGCTCCAGCTCGCCGGGTTCAAGTTCCAGGAGAAGCTCTGAGAGGATGGCGGCCACACTCGAGGCGATCGACCGCGCGTTCCCGTCGCCGCCACCGTCGCCGGCGCTCTCGCTCCGCGGCGTCCGGTTCGGGTACCGACCGGGCCACGATATCCTTCGCGGTCTCGACGTTTCGGTCTCGCGGGGAGCGGTCGTCGCCGTGATGGGGGCGAACGGTTCGGGGAAGACGACGCTTCTCC
>JBQTJL010000016.1:0-4196 GCA_052387135.1 Methanobacteriota archaeon
AGGCGATGGCGACGAAGGCGGAGGCGATGGCGGAGGCGATGGCGACGAAGGCGGAGGCGATGGCGGAGGCGATGGCGACGAAGGCGGAGGCGATGGCGGAGGCGATGGCGACGGGAGACGACGGCCGTCCCCTCGGGGGCCTTCGCCTTCGCGCCTCTTCGCCCTCGCCCTCGCCGTCGCCTTCGCCTCGGCGGCCATCCAAATCCCTATAGGGCGCCTCGGCGTTCCCGAAGCCCGATGGAAGCGATTTGGGTCGAGAAGTACCGGCCCACCGCGCTGGACGAGGTCCTGGGGCAGGACGCGGTCACGTCGCGGCTCAAGGCCTACGTGAAGAGCGGGAACCTCCCGCACCTCCTCTTTGCGGGCCCGGCCGGCGTAGGGAAGACCACGTCCGCGATCGCGCTCGCAAAGGGCCTCTACGGCGAGAACTGGCGCGCGAACTTCTCCGAGCTCAACGCCTCGGACGAGCGCGGCATCAACGTCGTCCGCACGAAGATCAAGGACTTCGCGAGGACCGCGCCCCTCGGCGCCGACTTCAAGATCCTGTTCCTCGACGAGGCGGACGCCCTGACGCCGGACGCGCAGGCCGCGCTGCGGCGCACGATGGAGCGGTTCTCCGGAACGTGCCGGTTCATCCTCTCGTGCAACTATTCGAGCAAGATCATCGACCCGATCCAGAGCCGATGCGCGCTCTTCCGGTTCCGGCCGGTAAAAGACGCCGACATCGAGGCGATGCTCCAGCGGATCTCGAAGGAAGAGAAGGTGAAGGTCACGAAGGACGGGGTCGCCGCGATCCTCTACGTCGCGCAGGGGGACATGCGGAAGGCCGTGAACACGCTCCAGATGACCGCCTCGGCCGGCGCCACGATCGACGAGGAGGCGGTCTACAAGACCGCGGCCACCGCGCGGCCCGAGGAGGTCCACGAGATGCTCCGGGTATCGCTCGACGGCGGCTTCCTCAAGGCGCGCGACCTCTTGGACGACCTCCTATTGAAGTACGGGCTCTCCGGCGAGGACATCGTGCGGCAGGTCCAGCGCGCGGTCTTCGACCTTCCAGTCCCGGACGCGATGAAGGTCCGGCTCGTCGACCGCGTCGGCGAAGCGGACTTCCGCTTGGTCGAAGGCGCGAACGAGCGGATCCAGCTCGAGGCGCTGCTTGCCCACGTCGCGCTCGCCGGCGAGGAGCTCAAGAAGGGACGGTAGGCGGGGGCGCCGCGAGGGGCAGCGTCACGACGAACGTGGAGCCCTTCCGGGGCCCGTCGCTTTCGACGCGGATCCGACCGCCGAGCGCCTCGACGATGCCGCGGCTGATGTAGAGGCCGAGGCCGGTCCCGCCCGGCCCCGTCCGCGTCGTGTCGTGCACCTGCACGAACGGCTGGAAGAGCCGCGCGCGCTGGTCCTCGGAAAGGCCGGCGCCGGTGTCCCGGACCCGGATCACGGCCTCCGGGCCCTCTCGCGCGCTCTCGATCGTGATCCGGCCGCCCGCCGGCGTGAACTTCAGGGCGTTCGAGACGAGGTTGAACAGGACCTGCGTGAGGCGTCCTACGTCGGCGCGCACCACGATCCCGGGCGTCGTGAACGACCGGAGTTCGACGCCGGCGACGCGCGCGGGCTCCTCGAAGGTCTCCGCGGCCTCGGAGATCGCGCGGTTTACGTCCACCGGCGCAAGGTCGAGCTTCAGGCGCCCCGCCTGGATCCTCGAGACGTCGAGCATGTTCCGCACGAGGACCGAGAGCCGCTCGATGTTCCGGTCGAGGATGTCGATCGTGCGCCGCTGGCCCGCCGTGAGCGGGCCCGCATGCTCGCGCTTCAGACGGTGGATCAGGAGCTTCAGGGGGGTAAGCGGGGTGTTCAGCTCGTGCGAGGCCGTGTTCAAAAGATGCGTCTTCAGGCCGTCCATCTCGCGGAGGCGCTCGATCTCGACCCGCGACTCGAACGCGGCCCGCTCCGCGGCCTCGGTCCTCTTCCGCTCGGTGAGGTCGCGAAGGACGCTCGTGACGAGGAGGCCGTCCCGCGTCGCAAGCCGCGAAAGGCTCACCTCGACCGGGATCTCCGTCCCGTCTTTCTTACGCGCAAAGAGCTCCATCCCCGTGCCCATCGGCCGCGTCTTCGGCGCCGCCGCGTACGCGGAACGGTGCCCCATGTGGCGCTCCCGGAAGCGCTCCGGAAGCAGCATCTCGATCTTCTGCCCCACGACCTCGGCGCGCGTGTATCCGAACATCCGTTCGGCCTGTGCGTTCGCGACGACGATCCGCCCGTCGGCGTCCGCGACGAGGACCGCGTCCGGGGCCGCCTCGAGAAGCTCGCGGTACTTCTCTTCGGCGCCCCACCGGGCCGTCACGTCCTGGCAGACGCCGACGAACCGGAGCCGGCCGTGCTCCTCGACCGCCTGCGCGCGCGTGACAAGCACGCCGACGGAGCCGTCCGGCCGGAGGATCCGCTCCTCGAACGTGACCGGCTCCCGGGTCTCGAGGGCGCGCTCCACGGTCTCGACGACGCGGGCGCGGTCGTCCGGGTGGACGCGGGCCGTAAAATCCGCCATGCGACCGCCGAAGACGCCCGGGCCGATGCCGTAGATGCGGTGGAGCTCGTCCGACCACGCGACGCGGTCGGCGGCGACGTCCCAATCGAAGCTGCCGAACTTCGCGATCGCCTGCGCCTGTGCCAAGGCGCGCTCGCGGCTCGTAAGCTCGGCGGTGCGCTCGCGGACCCGCGCGTCGAGCCCCGCCAACGCCTCGACGAGCGCGGCCCGGCTCGCCGCCGATTCGGACGCGGTCGCGGCGACGGTGAGCGAAATGAGGGTCGCGACCCCCGATAGGAGCTGCGAAAGCACGATCGACGAGGCGGGCCCGTACGCCGCGAACTGGCCGAAGCCTCCCGCGGTCCCGAGGACGGCGATGAGGGAGACGATCGCCATGAGAAGGGACGCTCCCTGCGGCCCGAACCGGAGCCCGGCCCAGACGAGGAACGGGATCACCGGGAACGCGAACGGGACGCCCTCTTCGCGGAGCACGGGGCTGAACAGGGCGAAGGCGAGGAGGGCTCCGGCGCCGACCATGAGGAGCCCCTCGGCGAGGCGCTTCGGGTACCACGACCGGTCGAACCCCGCCGCGAACGTGACAAGGAGCGGCGCGAAGATGAGGCCGCCCACGATGTCTCCGAGCCACCAGGTCGCCCACACGTCGCCGAGCGTCCCCGGCGCGACGAGCCCCCCGTACGCGAGCGCCGCGACCCCGATCGACGCGCTCGCGAGGCCCGCGACCGGGACCGCGGCCGCGAACACGAAAACGCCGCGGTTCCGCGAGAACGTGTGCCGCCCGCCCGCAAAGCGCAGGAGGATCCCGGCCGCGACGAGCCCTTCGAGCATGTTCCCGGCCGCGATCGCAAGCGACGTCGCGACGGTGCCGGCGGTGAGGATGTTCGTCGCAAAAGCGCCGACGAAGATCGCGGGCGCAAACCGGAGCCCGAGGACCACCAAGGAGCCGATCGCGATCCCGGTCGGCGGCCAGACCGCGGTCGCGCTCTCGTTTACGACGGCGAACCGAAGGCCCGCGAGACCTGCCGCGACGTACGCGAGCACCACGACGGACCCCCACAGAAGGTCGGACGCGCGCAGCGGACGGGACATCGACGAGGTCGGCCTTGCTCGCCCCCGATTCATATAGATGACGGGGAGCGCGTTTATGGGCGGTCCTTGAGGAGCGTGCGACGGACGTACACGTGGGCCCGGTCCAAGACCGCGCGCGCGTTCTCGAACGGGATCCGGGCCCGCCCGTCCTCGAACGAAAGCCACGCGAAGTCCGTGTGCTCGTGCGAGAGCCGGACCTTGTCCATCCGGCTTTCCATGAGGAACATGATCACCTCTTTTTCGACCGTCGCGTCGGTCCGGCGGAACGTGTAACGGTTCATGTCGCGGAAGCCGAAGTAGACGACGACCGCGGCCGGCGGGATCCCGGTCTCTTCCTCGACCTCGCGAAGCGCCGCCCGCACGTCTCCCTCGCCGCGCTCGACGTGCCCCTTCGGGAACCCCCAGGACCCGGCGGCGGATTCGAGGAGGAGATACTCGGGCCCCAGAGGGGCGCGACGGAACACGACGGCCCCGGCGGACCGCTCCCGCACCATGACGTTCTCGTATACAGCCCATCGGTTATATACAACGACTGTATTTCGGGACCGAGTGTCCCGGCTCGGAGAAC
>JBQTJL010000017.1:0-4026 GCA_052387135.1 Methanobacteriota archaeon
GCCCCGTCGGCGAAAGGTACGTCCGCGTCGCCTTGTAGCCCGAATCCGAAAGCGACGCAAACAGCGCGTCGGTCGCGGGGGCCGACGTCCCCGCGGCGGCCGCAAGCTCGTGGACGTCGTAGTAGAACGCCGGGGCCGTGCGTTCCTTTCCCCACGCCTCGACGAGCCCGCCGGCGCGCTCGACGTCGAAGGCCTTTCCGGAAAGCGCCTTCTCCATCCTCGCGAGGAATTCGGCGTCGAAGAGGGGGCCGGTCCAGAGCGGACCCGCTACGAGCGCCGGTTTCCCGCACTCGGGGCACGTCGCGTCGGCCCTGTCCCGTCCGAGGAACCCGCGGGAGGGGCAGGATTGGCAGAAGTAGGCGTGCCCGAGGGCGGCGAGAGCCCGATCCGCGCGCTCCGAGCCCGTGTGGACGGACAGGTGGACGCGGTAGGCGTGGTCGCGCGCGAACGCGACCATCGGCGTACCGCCGGCTTCGTGCCGGGCCGCGGCGCGGACCGCGGCGCCGACGAGGACGCGGAGCGCGATCTCGTGCCCTGCCGACGACCGGACCGTGGTCGCACCGTAGTGCCGGCGGGCGACGCGCGGGAAGACGCCGTTTACGGCGGGCCCGTCGGTCGCCGTGAACGCGAGGTGGGCGCGGCGCGTGAGTCCGCGGACCGCGACGTCGAGGAAGGGCGCGGGGCTCCCGAACGGGTCCAAGTCGACGAGCGAGAAGACCTCGGGCCCGAGGAGCGCCCCGAGGTCGCGGCAGGTGACGCGGACCTTCGCCTTGTTCCGGCGCGCGTTCGCGGCGGCAAGCCGCGCCGCGACCCGGTTGCGGTCGTTCAGGGTCACCTCGGGCAGACCGGCCTCGACCGCGTACCGTAGCCCGCGCACTCCCGAGCCGCACATCGCGTCGAGCGCGCGGAACGGCCGGCGGCGGATCTCCGCGAGCGCGGCCTCTGCGCAAACGACGCCGATGTCGCGGGTAAGCTCCATCGCCGGGTTGAAGAACGGGTCCTTCGTCCTTCGGCCGGGGCCGCGGGCCTTCTGGTCGCCCGGGACGCGGACGCGGACGGACCCCTCCTCGACGACCGGCATCGCGGACGTATCGGCGTCCGAATTAAATATGCGACGTCCGCTATCCGGACGTGGCCGGGCGTCGCGTCGAGCCGAGGCTCGCCTTGGGCGTCGCGTTCGTCGTCGCCTCCTTTGCGGCAAACAGCCTGATGACGCGGTACGTGGTCGACCGGCACCTTCTCGATCCGGGGCTCACGACGACCGTTCGGTTCCTTGCCGGCGCGGCTTCGCTCGGCCTCCTTCTCGCGGCGACGGGAGGGCTCCGCGCGGCCCGTCCGCGCGCGGGGCACATCGTCCCCGCGTCGTTCCTCGGCGCGTACGCGTTCGCGATCTCGTACGGGTATCTCTACATCGGCGCCGCCGCCGGGACCCTCGTGTTCTACGCGTCCGTCCTTGCGACGATGGCCGTGGGTGGCGCGATCCGCGACCGCCGGGCGCCCCGGCGTCCCGACGTCGTGGGCGGCCTCATCGCGCTCTCGGGCGTCGCCGTCCTCGCGTTCGGTCGCGTCGAGGGAACCACGCTCCTCGGCGTCGCGCTGCTTGCCGTGACCGGCGCCTCGTGGGGCGCCTACAGCCTCGAAGGCCGCGGGCGCCCCGCCCCGCTCGTGTTCACGGCCGCGAATTTCTTTGCGCTCGCCCTCGTCCTCGTGCCGACGCTCCCCCTCTTTGCCGTGCGATCCGGGGCCGTCACGGCCGAGGGTCTCCTCGTCGCCCTCGCCATGGGGGCGATCACGACCGCGCTCTCGTACGCGGTCTGGTATTGGGCGTTGGGCCGGATCACGGCGATGCAGGGCGCGACGTTTCAGTTGGCGATCCCGATCCTCACCGCGCTCGGGGGCGTCGTCCTTCTTCGCGAACCGTGGGGACCGCGGCTCTTCGTCGCAGGCGCCTTCGTCCTCGCCGGGATCGCCCTCTCGACGCGGCGATGATCAAGGAAGCATCGACGGTTGGCCTGTTGCCGAATGCCGGCGCCGCGCTTCGTCGATCACGCGGCGTGCCGCCTCGACGTCCTCCCACCCTTCGACGACGACCTTCTTCATCTCGAGGTCCTTGTAGACCGCGAAGAAGTGCTCGATCTCCTTCAGGAGGTGCGGAGGCACCTGCGAGAGGTCCGTGATGTGGTTCCACAGCGGGTCCCCGGTCGGCACGCAGAGCACCTTGTGGTCGAGGCCCTTCTCGTCCCGCATCCGGAAGAGGCCGATCGGGGTCGCCTCGACGACGCAGCCCGGGAACGTCGGCTCCCAGACGAGCACCAGCGCGTCGAGGGGGTCGGCGTCCTCGGCGAGCGTGTCCACGATGAACCCGTAGTCGCTGGGGTAGTGCACCGCGGAGAACAGCATGCGGTCGAACCGGATGAACCGGCGGTCCTTGTCGTACTCGTACTTGTTGCGGCTCCCCTTCGGGATCTCGA
The DNA here is from genome assembly GCA_052387135.1 of Methanobacteriota archaeon. GTDB lineage: Archaea > Thermoplasmatota > SW-10-69-26 > JACQPN01 > JBQTJL01 > JBQTJL01. Next base: position 2,472 of record JBQTJL010000017.1, read on the forward strand.
TCATCACGGTGATCGGGCCCACGGTCATTCCACCTTCTTCGTGCGGTCGACCGCGTCGAGGATCATCGGCATGAGGCGCGTCGCCGGGAGCCGGCCGAGGTAGCCCTTGGCGCAGGCGCGCTCCGTGAAGCGCTCGACGTCGTCGACGAGCACGTTCGGCCCCGACATCATCACCGGGACCGGGTCGGCGCTGTGCGTCTTCCGGATGCAGGGCGTGCTGTGGTCGCTTGTGACGACGACGAGCGTGTCCGAAAGCGACGCGACCGGCCGAAGGGCGGCGTCCGCACGCTCGAGATAGGCGACCTTGCCGGCGAAGTCCCCGTCTTCGCCGCAGATGTCGGTCCCTTTGAAGTGGAGGAACACGAACTCGTGGGCCCGGAGTCCCTCGAGCGCGACGCGGACCTTGCCGGAGACGTCGGTGTCGAGCTCGCCCGTGGCGGTCTCGCATTCGAGAAGGTCCATTCCGACATACCGCGCGATTCCCCGGTACGCGATCCCGCCCGCGATGCAGGCGGCCGAGAGCCCGTACCGGTTCGGGAACGGCTCGGCGGCGGACAGCGTGCCCGCGCCGCGCGTCACGAGGTCCGTCGCGGGTGGCGCGCCGCGCTTTTTGCGGGCCTCGTTCGCCGGGTGCGCGACGAGGACCTTGCGGCATTCCGAAAGAAGCCGTTCGAGGCGATCCGCCGTCGGCTCGGCCTCGCGCGCGGTCGCCCGGGCCGGGAGCCGCTTCGCGCCGGTCTTTCCGGGATCCGTGTCGGCGAGCGCGGCGGACCCCGCGCCGCGGAGCAGGAGGACGAAGCGGTAGTGGGCGCGCCAGTGGTAGTGGAACTCGCTCGAAAGGCCCGGCACGTGGATCTTGTTCATCGCGGCGACCAGGTCCGCGGCCTCGTCGCAGTCCGCCCGCGTCCGGAACCGGCCGGCGCGGCGGTCCCCGATCGTCCCCTCCGCATCCGCGGTCACGAAGTTGCACCGGATCGCGACGTCGCCGGCGGCCCCGGAGAGCCCGAGCCCCAGCGCTTCGAGCGGGCCCCGCGCGAGCCGCTCCGCGAACGGGTCGTAGCCGAAGAGCGCGAGGTGACCCACGCCGGACCCGGGCACGATGCCGGGGCCCAAGGGATCGAGTAGGCCCGTCGCGGCGCGCCGCACCAGCGCGTCGAGCGTCGGGGTCCTCGCCGTCTCGAGGGGGGTCTTCCCGCCGTGCGCCGGGTGGGGCCGGTCGCCGAGGCCGTCGAAGACGATGAAAAGGACCTTCGCGGGCACACTCCGGCAGATGTCCGCGTCACATTAAACCTGCGGGCGGAGGCGCTGTTACTCCTGTACCTGCGCGGCGGAAGCGCGGTCACTCCTGTTCGTGCGCGGCGGAAGCGCTGTAACCCTGTGCATGCGCGGCGGAAGCGCGGTCACTCCTGTACATGCGCGGCGGAAGCGCGGTCACTCCTGTTCGTGCGCGGCGGAGCGCGGTCGCTCCTGTTGGTTGCGGGAACGACGACGTCGTCCGTCCGGCAACGAACAGGAGCAGAGCCCTCAGCCCGCGACGCACAGGAGTACGGCGCTC
>JBQTJL010000018.1:0-5697 GCA_052387135.1 Methanobacteriota archaeon
TACACGTTGTACGATGCCAGTCTGTTGTCGGCTTCCGGAAAAGCGATAGACGCGACGTACGGATGTTCGGCGTCCGGGACCGTCGTAGGGTTCATCGGCTACGCCGTGACGGAAATCTCGTCGCCCGGCCTCCTGGGCGGTCGTCCCCAGACGGACCTTTCGATCTGGCGTTCGCTCGTCGGGACGGCACCGGAAACGGAGCTCGGCGGCCTCGTCGCCGCCATCGCGTGCTGAGCCCTCGCCTTGCCCTTGCCCTCGCCCTCCCCTTGCGTTCGCGCTAGCGCTAGCCCTAGCCCCACACGCAAGGTATATACCTCCTCGGGCGTACTCGTGAGCGGCGTGTATATGAGGCTGGGGCAGGCCGCAGTCCTGCTGGTCCTCGCACTTTCAGGACCACTTTCGGGCTGCATCGAGAGGGACGAACGCGTGGCTCCGACGAGCGTGCCCGCCGTCCCTCAGGTCCCGGACGTCCCGCTCGACCCGATCACCGTCCTCACCGACCCGGAAGGCGACGCCCGCACGTCGGGCTCGTACGAAGCCGCCGAGGCGATTCCGTGCGTCTCGTCGCCGGGCGTCGGCGGCGTCGGGATCCCGCCGGGCGTCGATTGCATGCTGGGGAAGACCCCGATCTACGTCCTCGGTCCGGCAAGCCCGTTCCCGGCGCCGCCCGCCCGCGACTTGGTCGGCGTCCGCTTCGCCGAGTCGCCCTCGACCTTCACTGCGATGCTCGACGTCGCGTCGCTCGACGAGGAGCTTTCGGGCCTCTACGACATGGAGACGGGCGAGGGCACCGTGTTCATCCTCGGGCTCGCATCGGGCGAAGACCGATGCGGCGTCGCGTTGCTTGCGTTCCTGTGGCCAGGGATCGACCACGTGGACCCGATCGGGTTCCTGTGGGTCGATTGCAGCCACCTTGTAGAGGGGCCGGAGCCGCCGAAGCAGAGCCCGTGCGGCTTCCGGTACTGCGCCTGGGAGGCGCCGCTTTCGTTCCTCCCCGCGACGCCCGGCACCATCGAATTGAAGGTCACGCGCACCGAGCTTTCCGCCGTGGGGGTCGGAGAGAAGATCGAAGGACTGTTCGTGATCCCCCTCGTGATCCCGCCCCGGATGGCCGAGGATCGCCGCGAGATCACGGTCCGGGGCCCGCTCGAGCTCATGGGGTACCGCGCCGACGCCCGGTGGTACGCGGCCGACTTCGCGGGGGGTGGAGACCCGTTCCCGTTCACGACGGCGGCGACCGACATACCGGCACCGACGGGACCGTACGTGCTCCGCGACCGGAGCCTCGACCCGCGGCCCCGGTACACGCGCCCCGACCTCCACATCCTCGAGACGAGGCTCATCGAATCCGGCGATTCCCTTACGGTCGCGGTCGACATGGAGGCGGTCGACCAAGAGCCGAAGGACCCCGTGATGGGGTTCGAGCTCGTGGTCGGGGGCGCCGCCCTCTGGTTCGGGTACGACGCGACGGGCGGGACCCTCACGCCGTACGCGAACCTCGCGTTCCCGGACCTTTCCTCTGTGAGCCTTCCCGTGCGCTTCACCGCGGTGCCCGGGACGCCGGGGCGCGTCGAGTTCGCGTTCCAGCGCTCGGACATCCCCTCGGTCGCGCCGGGGGCGTTGATCGGCGCCTTCCTCGGCTGGACCCAGCTCGTGGGCTACAACGAGACGAGCGTCGGGACGGTCTCCGCGAGCGGCACCTACTGGATCGTCGCGGACTGGATCGGGTTCGGGCCGAGGCACGCCTTTTCGACGCCGGCCTCCGACGTGCGCGACGCGCTCCGGATCCCGGACGCGCAAGGCGACGTCGTCCCGCACCCCGCCCTCACGCTTTCGTCTCGGCGCCGGTTCGACCTCCTCGGGATCGAGCCCGCTTCGGACGAGCCCGGCAAGGTCCGCATCACGCTGGGGATCGCGGACGTCTCCTCGCTCGACCCGCCTCCGGGCTACGATGACGTCTTCTTTGCGGTGGGCCTAGAAGGCCCCTCGGGGCCCGTGATGGTCGGCTACTACCGCGGCGAGGACCGGCCGATGGGCGAGTTCCTCTGCGCCCCGGACACGACGGTCCTTGCGGAAGAGCCGGGCGACCCCGTCCATTCGCCCCAGTGGACCGAGATTACGGGCCGCGTCCTCGTCGCGTCGTCCTCGGGGACGCTGAACCAGAACGGCGGCAGCAACGTCGGCACGGCGGCCTTCATCATGACGGCGCCGCTCGACTGCTTCGGCCTGCCCGCGACCGCGGAGGCGCTGAACGTCACGCGGATCTCGGCCGGCGCGTACATCATCCGGAGGACGGGCTCCGCGGCGCAACCGAGCAGCGTGGACCCGCTCGATACGGTCGAGGCGGACCGGGGCTTCGTGCTCGCGATCGCGAAACCCGTCGTGCCGATCGTCCCATGGTACCGCGACGGCGATTTCTGGAACGTGCTGGGGACGCTCCTTGCCCTGTTCACGATCCTCGTCACGGTGATCCTGTTCTTCCGCCGCCGCTCCCTCATGAAGTGGTATCTCGACGAGCTCGGCCGGCTCGACCGCCTGTACGTGGGCGACCCGACGACGCGCGCGAAGAACCTCGTGGCGCTCCGCAAACGCCTCCACCGCGACATCGTTCGGCACCGCGTCTCGGACGCGCAGTACATCTTGGACCGGATGCGGGCCTCGATCACGAGCGCGCGGCTCGTCACGATCTCGGACGGCTACTACGACCTTCCGGCGCCTCTTGCGCTCCGGATCGAGCGCCTCCTCGACGACGGACGCCTCACGGCCGAGGAGGCGTCCTTGATCGAGCCCTTGGTCGGACGGTCCACCATGCCGCCCGAGACGAAGAGCCGCCTCGTCGAACGCCTCCGCGCGTGGGTCGAGGAAGACGCGAGCTGGGCGTAATACTTATTTTATAAGTACAAAATACGTATTAGCCGTACTGATACCGCACGCCGAACCCGCCGCGCGGATTGTTCCATTTTACCGAGCCGTGCGTGCACATCGTGTCGCAGGTCCCGCACTCGACGCAATCCTCGTACCGGAAGTGCATGACGACGACCCTGCGCTTCTCGCCGGCCGCGCCTGGCATCCGGCCTCCGGCTTCCGGCTTCCGGCTCGGCATCGTCATTTCCTTCTCGGCCTCGAAGAAACACTCGGCGGGACAAGCGTACATGCACATGTGGTCGGGGCAGGTCACGCAGATGTCCTGGTCAATCGTGATGTGCGCGTGCTCGTGCGCGTCGATGTTGAACGGGATCGTGCCGAGGCGGGTCTTCACGTCGATGTGCTTTTTTTCCACCGGCACGGACGTGTCGGTCATGGCCGGCCTCTGGGAGCGACGCCGCCTTCGGCGGCGTGGGAGCGACGGCGGCCTACGGCCGCCGTGTTAGCGACGACCTCTCGGTCGTGGGAGCGACGTGAGTCGGACGTGCGGGGCGTCCCGGACGCTCCCAGGCCCGCGAGGGCCTCGCTCCCGCGAGCGGAGCGAGCCGCTCCCGCGAGCGCGAACCGCGAGCCGCTCACGTGAAGCGTCATAAGTTTCGGGCCCCCGTGATCGCGTCCGCGAGCAGTTCCCACGGCTTGATCTTGTTTTTCTTCACCTGTCGCGCCGCGATCTTCCGCGTCGGCTGCTTCGGCTCGCCGCGCTCCGTGATGAGGTCGGTGAAGACGCCTTCGATCGTCGCCGCGTACTTCGTGAACATCCGCGGGTTCCAGACGACCTTCGTCATGTTTTTGAACTTCTTGAAGTCCTTGAGGACGTAGGAATTCTCGAGCCGCCACTTGTACCGCTTCAGCCGTTTTGCCGAGAAATCCTTCGCGTCCCGCGCTTCGAGGATCGTCTCGGCGGCCATGATACCGGAGGCGATCCCGTAGTTCATCCCTTGGATGACCATCCCGTTCGAGAAGACGAAGCCGGCCGCGTCGCCCGCGACGCAATAGCCTTCGCCAAAGAGCGGCGGCATCTCGGCCACGCCCCACTCGGGGATGAGGTGGGCGCCGTACTCGACGATGGTGCCGCCTTCGAGAAGGGGCGCGACCGACGGGTGCAGGCGGAACTCCTCGATGATGTCGCGGGAGAAGACGCCCTTCTCCCACATCGATTCGAGGTTGATCACGACGCCCAGCGATAGCGTGTCGCGGTTCGTGTAGAGGAAGCCGCCCGCCATCACGCCGTTCTGGAGGAACCCGAGGACGTACTCGTTCGCCATCCCCTGGTTTTTCCCGAGGTTGAACCGGCTCTGGATCACGTCCTCGCCGAGATGGATGACCTCCTTCACCCCGAGGACGACCTCGTGCGGCTCCTCGCGGCGCTTCAACCCGGAGTTCACGAGCGTCCGCGAGTTGCATCCGTCGGCCACGATGACGGAGTTCGCGCGGACCGTCTCGCCCATCTGGACGACGCCGACGCATTTCCCTCCCTCGAAGGCGAGCCGCTCGACGTTCACGCCTTCGACGACCATCGCGCCGGCCTTCTGGGCCATCTCGGCGAGCCACTTGTCGAACCGGGCCCGGAGCACCATGAAGCCGTTGTACGGCTCGCGGGCCCACTCCTCGTTCTTGAAGTCGATCGTGAAGTTCGACTCTTTGGTGAGGAAACTGATCTTCTTGTTCGTCATCGGCCGCTCGATCGGCGCCTCTTTGTACCACCCGGGCAGGATCTTGTCCAGTTCGTGCCCCCAGAGCACCCCGCCGGACAGGTTCTTCGCCCCGATGGGGGCCGCCCGGTCGACGAGAAGGACCGAGGCGCCTTCCTTTGCGAGTTTGATTGCCGCGGCCGACCCGGTGACGCCCGCGCCGATGACGATGCAGTCGAGGTCCTCGCCCATCTTTTCTCCTTAAGAAGAACGGCCTTCCGTATAGTATGAAAGGAACGCTTATAAGACTAATGAGGCTACGGTATTTACTCGTCACAAGGCGTGTGGATATGAAAATCAACCAGCTTTCGTGGATGGTCGGCGGACCGCAGGGCTCCGGCGTCGACTCGTCCGCGCGGCTCTTCGCGATCGCGTGCGCGAACGGCGGTCTCTGGGTCTTCGGCCGCCGAGAGTACTACTCCAACATCAAGGGCGAACACTCGTATTTCCAGATCCGCGTCGACTCGCGCGAGGTCCGGAGCCCGATCAACGACGTGGCGCTCCTTGCCTCGTACGAGAACGAGACGGTGGTCCGGCACGTGTACTCGCGCGAGGTCGGAAAGGGGAGCGCGGTGATCTACGACCCGACGCTCGTCTCGGAGAAGATCGACAAGATCGGGACGCTCGACCACCGCCTGAAGTTCGAGATCGGCGAGTACCTCCAATCGAAGGGGCGAGGGGACACCGTCGGCGACCTCCTCGAGGACGGCAAGGAGAAGGGTCTCCTGCTCCTGCCGCTCGACTACAAGGGGATCATCGAGGCGACGGGGAGAGAGATCGGCGAGAAGGAGTACGGCAGGCTCGTGATCTTGAAGAACACGATCGCGGTCGCGGCCTCCTTCGGCGCGCTCGAATACGATTTCCCGATGCTCGAGCGGGCGCTCGAGGACATGTTCAAGGGGAAGAAGCAGCAGGTCGTCGAGATGAACAAGATCGCGGCGCGCAAGTCCTACGACGCCGCGCGGGCCGCGATGGCCGACCAGTTCCCGTACCAGTTGAAGCCGCTCTCGCCCTTGCCCACGGAAAAGCGCATCTTCCTCCAGGGCACCACCGCGGTGAGCCTCGGGAAGATCGCGGCCGG
>JBQTJL010000019.1:0-1836 GCA_052387135.1 Methanobacteriota archaeon
CCCTCGCGACGGGGGCTGCGACCGGGGAGAGCGAAGCGGCGGCGGGCGCGCCGAGACCGTCGAGCTCCCCGGTCTTGCGATCCACGGCATCCCGCAGACCGCCTCGCAGGACGACCTCGACCGCGAACTTTCGGCGCTTTCGCCCCGGCCGGACGTCGCGAACGTCCTCACGCTCCACGGCGTCGTCTCGGGCCTATCGGTGCGCGGGCGCGAGTTCAACGAGCAGACGATCCCCGGCTCGGTCCTCCACGGAGGCTGGGACTACGTGGCCCTCGGCCACGTGCACGCCCGGACCCGGATCCGCGAGAACGCATGGTACGCCGGAAGCACGGAGCGGCTCGACTTCGGCGAGGCCCGCGAGGACAAGGGACTCCTTGCGGTCGAGTTGTCGCGGGGCCGGGAGCCGGTCGTGACGCCCGTCCCGCTTCCGACGCGCCCGATGATCGATCTTCCGCCGGTGCCGGCCGCGACGCTCTCCGACGAGGCGACGGTCGAGGCCGTCTACCGCGAGGTCGAGGCCGCCCCGCTCTCCGGGGCGGTCGTGCGCCTCCGCGTCCTCGACATCCCGCGGCACGTGTACGGGCGGCTCGACTTTGCCCGGCTCCGGAAATCGACGAAGGAGGCGCTCCACTTCGAGCTCTCGCCGACGTTCGCGGCCGTCCCCGGCGGCGGCGGGGCGGCCACCGACGGCCGCATCGGGCCGCTCGCCTCGGAGTTCGACGACTTCCTTTCGCGGCGCCCCGTGGGAGACGAGCGGGACTCGCTTTCGGCCCTCGCGCGGACCCTTCTTTCGGAGGCCTCGTCGTGAGGCTCGTCTCGCTCGAACTATCGAACTTCCGGCGGTTCCGCGAGGCCGCGATCGAGTTCCCGGACGGCGTCGTGGGCCTCCTTGGGGCAAACGGCTCCGGCAAATCGACCTTGCTCGAGGCGATCGGTTGGGCGGTCTACGGCCACGAGGCGGCGCGCACGGGAAAAGACCACCTGCGGCGACGGGGCGCCGGCGGCATGGAGCCGGTCCGCGTCCGGCTCGCGTTCGACCACGCGGGCCACCGCTACGAGGTGCTGCGCGAGCAGAAAGGCTTCTCCCAGTCGCCGCTCGCCTCGGTCGCGGTCGATGGCGCGGTCGTCGTCCGGGCCGGCCCGAACTCGGCCCGCGAGGCGACCGAATCGCTCGCGCGCGCGTTGGGCCTCGATGCGACCGCCTTCTTTGCGGCGATCGTGGCGCGCCAATCCGAGCTTGCGGCGCTCTCGGACCGCACGCCCGGCGCGCGGAAACGCACCATCCTCCGGATGCTCGGGATCGACGCCGTCGAGGCCGCGATCGAGAAGGCGCGCACGCGCCGTCGGATCCTTGCCGCCGAGATCGAAGGCCTCGCACGGGCGTCCCCGTCGGACCCTTCGGCCCGCGCCGCCCGCCGCTCGGACGTGGCGGCGCGCCGCGGACGCCTCGAAGCGGACGCCGCGGCCGTCGCCCGGCGCGTCGCCGAGACCGAGCCGTCGATCGCCACGCTCCAAGCGCGCCGGGAGGCCCTCGAGCGGGCGCTCGAGTCGCACCGCCGGGTCTCGGAGCAGATCCTGCGCCGCGAAGACCGACTCGAACGGATGCGGCGCGAGCTTTCCGCGCGAAAACAGGAACTCGCCGAGGCCGAGACCGCCACCCGCACGGCGGCAGACCTCCAGAGCGCGGCGGCGCCGCTTGCGTCGATCCGGGCCGAGGTCGCCGACGTCGCCCTCCGCGCCGCGCGCGCCGGCGACGCGCCGACGCTCGCGCGCGAGCACGATGCCCTCGTTCGGGAATCCGAAACGGCCGCGCGGGTCCGTGCGGCCCGCCGCGAC
>JBQTJL010000020.1:0-2155 GCA_052387135.1 Methanobacteriota archaeon
CCCCGTGAACAGTTCGGGGGGCCACGTCGCGAACGCGAGCGTGCCGCCCGGGCGAAGGACGCGGAGCATCTCTTTCACGGCGACCTCGGGCCGCGGCGCGAACATGTGGCCGAACTGCGAGAGCACCACATCGAACTCGCCGTCCGAGAACGGAAGCTCCTCGGCGTCTCCTTCGCGCCAGGTGATGTCCTCGAAGCCCGCGACGCCGCTGTGCTCCTTCGCGCGCGCGAGCAGCTCGGGCGTAAGGTCGAGACCCACGACCTTGGCGCCGGCCCTCCGCGCCGTGATCGCGACGACCCCGGTGCCGCACCCCACGTCGAGGACGCGTTGGCCGGACTTCACGCGAGCAAACCGAACGAGCCGCGCCGCGGGCGGTGTGGTGAACGACTCAAGAGGCGTGAAGTACGCCCAGCCTTCGCGTTGCTTCGCCTTGAATTCTACGAACGGGTCCGTCATCTGGGTCCCCCGGGGCCCGAAGGGCCGAGGGGGTCATGAGCCTTCGGGGAAGGGCCGCGACCCGCGAAATCCGCGGCGCCGGCGCGCGCCCGGTCTCCGCGAGGGGCGCCGTGTGCGCCCACGCGTCGGCCGCCGCGCAGCCGGCGAGCGCGGGCGCGGCAAGGAGCACGGCGACGCGCAGCGTCCAACCCTTCAAGACCCCACCCCGGGCAACGGGACGTAAACGATCCGAGAGGCGCAAGCGTCGGGCCACGACCGATGCTCGACGGTGCCCTCGCCGCGGGCCGCGGGGAAGGCGGACGAGTCCCCTTCGACGACGAAGGAAGCGCGACCCAGGACGCCGGCCGCGCAACCCAAGACCGGCGCGTCGCCCGCGAGGTCCTCGTCGAAGGCGCCGGAGACCTTCGGCGAGCCGCTCGCAAAGTCGACGAAGAAGAACCGACGCCGGTCTTCGAAATGCCACGCATCGCCCGTGGCGGCGGCGTTCATCCGAAGGGAAAACGAGTCGTCGCCGGCAGTGACGGCGCCGCTCCTCGCCAACGGACCAAGATTCTCGGTCGCCACCTCGGCCTCAGCCGGTTCGGCGCGGGGCGCGCCCCATCCGTGCAGCATGGCCGCCAACGCGGCATCGTCCGCGAGCGCTCCCAGCGCGACGAGATGGTTGGCATCGTCCGTCCGCGCGAAATCGTCCGGCGGATCCACGATGACGTTCCACGAAACGAGCGTCGCCGGCCCCAGTGCCAATTCCGCCGCCTGGACGCGCTGGCATCGCAGGCCCCACAAGACGAACACCGTGCCTTCGACGCCGGGCTCCGTCGTGAAATACGTTGCCGTGAAACCGGGCGGAAGGAGCGCATCCGCCGCTCCTCGCTCCATGGGGAACAGGCCCTGCCACGAATCGCACCCGTGCAGGGCCGCCGACGCTTGCAGCGCATCCCGTTCGGCAGCGGACGTTGGGGTCCCGTGCGAGGCGTCCTCCGCGCCGACGCACCCCGCGAGCGCGGACGCGGCGAGGACGAACGCGAGCCAACCGACCTTCATCCACCACTCCCTCCAGAGACAGTCGACACGGTCCCATTGAAGTGCGGGCCCAGACCGCCCCAGGAATGCGCGCCCTGGCCATCGCATGGTTCGCACGGGAAGAGGGCGGCGCCCCGGTCCACGGCGAGGGACGCCGCGCCGCGGAACTGCCGTCCCGAGGCCTGGCCATCCCCCGGACGCTCGTCGATGATGGCGACGAGCCGCGGCCCGACCTCGCCCGAATGGGCCGTCACGAAATACCGTTCGTTGGAGAGAGGATTCCCGAGCGGGAGCGCGGCGCGCGCGGCACCGTCCGCCGCCTCCCAACCCTCGTGGACGTCGGTGCCTAGGACGAACGTGGCGTGGGGCGCGGACGCCTGCGCGTGGCCCCGGCGAACCGCTGGGTTCGCGAGGTCCACGGCGATGTCGATCCGGGCCTCGACGAGCTTCTCTAGCCCAGCGCCTTGGAGCACGTCGATCAGCGAGGCATCCTCCGCGAGGAGGCCAAGGAGCAGGAAGTGGGCGTTCGCGTCCTCGCGCCGCAGCTCGTCGGGCGGCGCGACGCCCACAAGCCAGAACACCAACGCCACGTCCTCGCGAACCACGCCGGGACCGACCGCGCGTTCGCACGACCTGGCGTGCACCGTCATGAGGTCCGGGAGGCGCTGCGCGTTGCCCA
>JBQTJL010000021.1:0-14089 GCA_052387135.1 Methanobacteriota archaeon
GTGAGAAGAACTTGCTACGGCCGCCAGCGCGGGGCCGCGACCACGCGCGCTTGCGGTGCGGGGGGGGCCGCCGTCCCGTCCGGGTGCAGGACGCCGCCGGCGGCGCGGCCGAGGCCGGCCACAGAAAGCAACGCGACCGCGACGGCCCGGTCGGACGCCATCGAGGAGGTACGGGCCCCGGGCCAAATGAGGATTCGGGACCTGCGCCCGAAGAGCGGCCCGCGGCCCGTCAGGACGCGACCGGCCCGCCCGCGAGCATCGCCTCGGCGTTCCGGAACGCGAACCGCTCCTGGACCGAGGGGTCGAGCCGGCCGATGAACGTGCGCGAGAACTCCTCGAGGATGGACGACACTTCCGGCCTGTAATGCCATGCCGCGCCTCCGCGGTCGGTGCCCCAGACGAACTGGTCCGGATGCGCCTCGATGAGGGGCTTCCACCGCGCAAGGTCGGCCGCGAGCGTGGAGTCCCAGGCCGCGCCGAGACGGGCCGCGAAGTCCTCCGGGCTCCGCGAAGAATCGAGGACCGGGCCGCGCTCGCCCATCCCGTAGAGCGTGGTGTCGATGCTGTATCGCGCGTTCGGATGCGGGGTGAGCATGCGGTCGAAGAGCTCCGGGCCCCACGAGAGGTGCTCGGCGCCGTGGAACAGGAACGTCACGTTCGGATGCTCGCGGAGGATCGTCTCGACCGCGGCGCGCTGCGACTCGACCGGGTGCATCATGACGATGAGGCCGTCCCGCGCGGCGAGCCGATATAGGTCTTGCATCTGCCGGTCGTCCGGGCGGACCGCGCTGTAGTGGGGGAGATACAGCGAGATCTCGCCGTAGCCGTCGAAGAGCCGCGGCTTCTCGCGGAGGATGCGGTCGATCTCCTCCGGGTCGACCGAATAGCCCGGGAACTCCACGTATTCGAGGAAATGCGCCATCGAGCCGGGGTCCTGCCGGTCGACGTCGACGACCGTGGCGAGCGCGCTTTCGCGAAGATGCTGGGGGATCCCGTAGAACGCGAAGGGCCCGCGCACGCGGTCGGCCGCAAAGAGGCAGATCACGGCACGCCGGGAGATGTCCTCGTCGATCACGGGTGCCTCGGGGTGGTCCGAGATGCGCATGAACTGCGGCATGTGGAAGTGCGCGTCGTAGAGCGGGCCTGCGAAGTACGCGGCGTCGCCCGACCGGCGGACAATAGGGGCCTGCGCGGGGCACGGCTCGGGTCCGGGAGGCGAAGTCGTGCGCTCCGTGGCGGTCGTGTTCGTGGACGGCGTCGCGGTCTCGTTCGTCTCCGGCGTCGCCGTCGCTTCCGGCGCGTCCGAAGTGCCGTTCGGCGGAGCGTCCGATCCGGGCGGTGGGGACGTAGCGTTCGCCCGCGTCGCAGGCGATGCCCGACCTTCATCGTCCGACGATTGTTCGCCCAGGCATCCTGCGAGCATTATCGGCACGATGATGATCACGACCACGGGCGCGCCGAGACGCCGCGGCCTCTGCTTCGTGGTCCTCCCCATGAACCGACCGACCATTTCCCGTACGGGGCGGCGCCGTCTAAAGGCTTCGGGCTACCCGAGCGGGCCCTCGTGGGGCGCCGGGCTCCGCTCGCGCGTCATCGCGAGGACACCCGCGATGACGAAGACCGCGGCAAGCCCGTGCGGCCACCCCACCGGCTCTCCGAGGACGAGGTGCCCCGCGACCGCGCCCGTGAGCGCGCCCGTAGGGAGGAACATCGCTACGGTCGCCGTGGCGCCGATCCGACGGAGCGCGTGGTAGAAGAGGAGCGTGGAGCCGGCAAGGCCCGCAAGGCCGAGGAACAGCACGGTCGGGACCTCGGACGCCGGAAGCCGGAGCGGAGCGCCGGCAAACAGCAGGAGTTCGACCGTGATGAGTCCGCCGAGGAGCGTCTTCAGGGCGATCAAACGCTCCGGCGGGTGGCGCGCGGAAAGGGACGCGCTCACGGTGTTGTCGACCGCCCAGCAGAACGCCGACGCGACGACCAGGAGCCCTCCGACGAGCGACGAGCCCGAGCGCGCGGCGTCCGGGGCCTTCCCGGCGGCCGCCCCCGCGACGAGAAGCGCCGCGCCGGCAAGGAGCAGGAAGCCGGTGATCCGCGCGCCGCGCAGGCGCTCGCGAAGGAAGATCGCGGCAAGCAGCGCCGTGAACGCCATTTCGGTCGTGAGAAGGAACGAGGCGTCGACCGCGGTCGCCTGCTCGAGGCCGAAGAAGAGGATGGTCGGCGCCGCGACGCCGCCCGCAAGGACCATTCCAGCAAGCCTCGGAAGGTCCTTCCGCGGGAACGCGCCCCGCCGCAGGAACGGCGACAACGCCGCCGCGGCGACGAGCGAGGCGGACGCGGAGAGGACCAGCGGATGGAGGTCGCTCGCCCGCGCCGCGACGTTCAACAGGCCGAAGAAGGCGGCCGCCCCGAGCGCAAAAAACGCGCCGTGAGATGAACGGAGATGGGGAGAGACGGCGGAGATGCTGCGCGGCCCCGTCGGCGCCCCTTGGCCCATTCCCGTCCTCTCCGCCATCTCCCGTCATTCCCGTCGCACGAAGGACTCGAACGCGACCGGCGCTCCCTTCTGCACGGTGCCTGCGACGGTGCAATACTTCTCCACCGAGAGTTTCACGACGTCGTCGAACACCTTCTGCGGGATCTCGCCCGAGACCTCGAACCGGAGCCGCACGTCAAGGAAGACGCGCGGGCTCGGCTCGTCGCGGCGCGTCCCGGCGCACACGACCTTAAGATCCGAGAACGCAAGCCGTTTTTTCCGCAGGATGATGCCTACGTCGACGAGCGCGCAGGCGCCGATCGCGGAGAGAAGGTGCTGCACGGGCGAGCCGCCGTACGCGCCGGTGTCGGGGTCGTCGAACGTGATCGCCGCGCCTTGGGGAGTGGTGCATTCCATCGCGCTACCCTTCCCCAGATGGCGGACGGTGAGTTCCATCTCGGACATTGCGGACCGAACGAGGCCTGAGACTTTAAGTGCTGCGGCCCCGTTGGAGCCGTCCATGCCGGTCCACCTCGAGACGAAGGGCGCGGTCGCCGTCGTCACGATCGACCGCCCCGAGGCGGCGAACGCGATCGACGCCGAGACGAACGAGGCGCTGGTCGCGGCGTGGACGCGGATCCGCGACGAGGACGCGATCCGTGTGGCCGTGCTCACGGGCGCGGGCGAGAAGTCGTTCTGCGCCGGGGCCGACTTGAAGAAGATGGGCGAGTGGTACGCGCGCGTGCCGCCCGAACGGCGGCGCGAGACCTGGGACCGGATGCCGGGCCTCGGCGGGATCACGCGGAACCTCGATCCCGGAAAGCCCGTGATCGCGGCCGTGAACGGACACTGCCTCGGCGGCGGCCTCGAGGTGGCACTCGCGTGCGATTTCCGCATCGCGGCGCCGCACGCGACGTTCGGGCTTCCGGAGGTGAAATGGGGGATCATCCCGGGCCAAGGCGGCACGCAGCGGCTCGCGCGGCTCGTGGGCCCGGGTCTCGCGCTCGAACTCATCTTGACCGCCGAGCCCATCGATGCGAAGCGCGCGCAGGAGATCGGCCTCGTGAACCGGATCGGCCCCTCGCCGGAGCGTCTCCCGGCGGCGATCCAGCTTGCGACCACGATCGCCTCCCGCCCCCCGCGCGCCGTCCGGCACGCCCGCGAGGCGGTCCACCGCGGCCTCTCGCTCCCCCTCGAAGAGGCCCTTCGGCTCGAACAGTCGCTCGCGGAGCCCCTCCGCGACTCCGAGGACAACCGGGAAGCGCGGCAGGCGTTCGCCGAGAAACGCGAGCCGCGGTTCGCCGGACGATGACGGCGACGGGCCCGAAGGACAGAAAGGGGCCAAGGGGCCGAAAGGGGCTGCAAAGCCGCCGGTACGATTAAGAGGGGTTCGCGCCGTCGCTCCTTCGTGCGACCCCGTCGTCTCGGCCTTGGGCTCCTCGCCGTCCTTTCCGTCATCCCCTTCTCGGCGTCCCATGAAGCGCACGACGGCGCCCTCCTCCACACCGTCGTCGACGGCGGCACGCTCGCCCCTGCCTCCTCGCACGAGATCCCCGTGATCTGGTTCGAGGACACGCCGCTCGAGGCGACCTGGCTGTTCCTCGTCGTCGCCGTGGCCGAACCGGGCCCGGTCGAGGTGACGCTGATCCTCGGCGACGCCGCGGTCGACGCGTGGACGATCGCACCCGGCGCGACCCGGGTCGGCTCCACCATCCTGCCGGAGACGGGCAACTACACGCTCCGGTTCACGAACCCGTCGGCCTCGGCCGAGACGAGCTACCGGTTCTACTTCGACCAGAGCTGCGCCTGCGCGGGGAAACGCATCCCGCTCGAGATCCCGGACGGCGTCGCGGTCTTCAACGTCGAGGCCGAGAAGGGCCAGCGGGTCGTCGCGGGGCTTCCCGAGCCCCCGGCGTACGGGATGCGCGTCGTCGCCGCCCGGCTCACCGGCGTCGAAGGCGATTGGCCGTCCGACTTCTCCGAGCTCGACTCCTCCGACGAAGGGCCGGTCCACTACGTCTCGTTCGTGGCGCCTGCGACGGAGCGGTACTACTTCATGCTCGAGGCGACCGAGGTGCACGCCGCGAACGCGACGCGCGCCGAAGACCACATCGTGATCCCGCGGATCGAGGTCCAGGAAGCGGACGCGTCCGTGGACGCCGAGGAGGCCGACGGGATCCCCGCGGCGGGCTTCGCCGCCGGGGCCATCGTGCTCCTCGTCGTAGGATACGTGGCCGCGGTCCTGCTCCGCCCCCGGAGGCAGTAGGTGACCCGCGGCGGGTTCACGCGCGACGAACGACGGATCCTCGTGGTCGTTTCGCTCCTCCTTGCGGTCCGGGTCCTGGGTCTTACGCTCGTCCTACCGGGCTTCCGTGCGCATGCGTCGACGCTCACGTCGCAGGTCCTCCTTGCGGGCATCGCGCTCGGGGCCTACGGCCTCACGATGGCGCTCTCGCAGGTCCCGTCGGGGGCGCTCTCCGACCGGCTGGGGCGCCGTCCGGTGCTCTTCGGCGGCCTCGCGTTCTTTGCGATCGGGTCGTTCGTCTCCGCCGCCGCCGACTCGATCGGGCTCCTCATCGCGGGACGGCTCATCCAGGGCATGGGCGCCGTGGTCGGGGCCGCGTACGCCCTCATGGGGGACGCGGTCGCGGTCGAGCGCCGCGCCGTCGCCATGGGGATCGCGGGCTTCGTCACGGGCGCCGCCGCCGTGGGCGGGCTCGTCGTAGGCGGCCCGCTTGCGGCGCTCGTGGGGCTTCGCGCGCTCTTCGTCGGCGGGGGCGTGCTCGCGCTCGTCCTCCTCCTGGTATCGTGGCCGTTGGTCCCGGTCGGTTCGCGCCCCGAGCGACAGGGACCTCCGGCGTCCCCGGCCGGCCGGGCGGAGCCCGCCGTCGCGGGGCTTGCCGTCGCCGGGCTCGTCGCGAACGGGTCGCTCGCCGCGATGCTGTTCGTCCTTCCCGGGATCGACGGCGACGTCGGAGGCGACCTCTGGGTCCGCCTCGCCCCGTACGTCCTTCTCGGGGCCGCCGCGTCCCTCCTCTTTGCCCGCTCCGCGGATCGGGGCGCCGGCGTCGCGGTCCTTGCCGGTTCCCTAGCGCTGCTTGCCGTCTCCTCCGTCGTCCTACTCGGGTTCGGAGGGGAAAGCCGGGCGGCGCTCGCGGGAGGGACGGCGGCATTCTTCCTGTCGTACAGCACGCTCGCCGCGGTCCTTCCCACGCTTGCGACCCGCGTCGGTCCCGCAGCGTCCCGAGGGGCCGTGCTCGGGACGTACGCGACGGGCACGAACGTCGGGTCGTTCGCCGGCGGCGTCGTCGCGGGCCTCCTTGCCGGCGTGCCGAAGGCCCTCGCGTTCGTGCTCGGGGCGGCCGCCCTCGCCGGGCTTCCCCTCCTCGTCCCGATCGCGCGTTCCCTCCATCGAGGGGGGAAGGTTTTTGAGGGGGACCGGACTTCTTCGCCCGTCCCGAGCCCAGCGGCGAGGTCCCCCATGCGCCGGTTCCACCTCCTTGCGATCGCGGTCGCCGTCGCCGCCTACCTCCAGATCGTGCTCGGCGCCGTCGTCCGCGCGAGCGGGTCCGGCCTCGGTTGCGGCGACGACTGGCCCCTTTGCCACGGCGAGCTCGTCCCTCTCTTCGACGTGCCCACGTTCATCGAGTGGTTCCACCGACTCTTTGCGAGTGTTGTGTCGATCCTCGTCGTCTGGCTCGCCGTCGCCGGCTTCCGGCTCCGGAAGACCGAACCCGCGCTGTTCGTCCTCTCCGAGGCCGCGCTCGTCCTCGTGCTCGTTCAGGTCGTCCTCGGCGGCCTTACCGTGATCTTCATGCTGCACGGGTTCTGGAGCGCGTCGCACCTTGCCGTCGCGACGTTGTTCTTCGCGGTCACCGTGGTCACGGCGATACTCGCGTGGCAGCGCCGCCCGCGGGCCGAGGCCGACGCCGGCTCGCCGGCGTCCCGCCCCCTCTCCGGGGTCTTGCGGGACTACGTCGCCCTCTTGAAGCCGCGCATCCTCTCGCTCCTTCTTCTTGCCGGCCTTGCGGCGATGCTCGTTGCGGGCGGCCGGGCGCTCTCGGGCGGCCTCGTCCTCTGGACGATGCTCGGCGGGATGCTCGCCGCCGGGGCCGCGAACGCGTTCAACATGTATCTCGACCGCGACATCGACCTCGTGATGGTCCGCACGAAGGAACGCCCCCTCCCGTCCGGGCGCCTCTCGCCGCGGCGCGCGCTCGCGTTCGGCTTTGTGCTCGCGGCGGCCTCGATGGCGCTGCTTGCGACGTTCGTGAACCCGCTCACCGCGCTCCTTGCGGCGGGCGGGATCCTGTTCTACGTGTTCGTGTACACGGAATGGTTGAAGCGCTCGTCGCCGCAGAACATCGTGATCGGCGGAGCGGCCGGGGGATTCCCGGCGCTCGTCGGGTGGGCCGCCGTCCAAAACGACGTGAGCGTCGCCTCGATCCTGCTCGGCCTCCTCGTGTTCCTATGGACCCCGCCGCACTTCTGGGCGTTGGCGCTCGTCTACAAGGACGATTACGCGCGCGCCTCGGTCCCGATGCTTCCCGTCGTCCGCGGCGAGCGCGAGACGAAACGACAGATGCTCGTCTATGCGCTCCTTCTCGTCGCCGCCTCGCTCCTCCTCTACTATCCGTTGGGGACCCTCGGGCCCGTCTACCTCGTGTTGGCCGTGGCCCTCGGCGCCTACTTCGTCTACCTCTGCGTCCGGGTCCTCGGCGACGAGACGACGAAGACCTCGTGGCGTCTCTTCAAGTTCAGCATCGTCTACCTCATCGCGCTCTACGGGGCGATGATCG
Organism: Methanobacteriota archaeon; assembly: GCA_052387135.1. GTDB lineage: Archaea > Thermoplasmatota > SW-10-69-26 > JACQPN01 > JBQTJL01 > JBQTJL01. Next base: position 7,273 of record JBQTJL010000021.1, read on the forward strand.
CGGACCGGTTCGTGCCATTCTCATGGATATGAACGCCTTCGGCGCGGGATGAGCCCGGTCCGCGGGCGATATGAGGCGGCTGCGCCGCCGATATGAGGCCGCATATCGCGAAGCTCATATCGGGGGCGAAGCCCCCGCATCTCGCGAAGCCCATCTCCGCACGCCGGAGACATATTATACAAAGCTCCCACTCCTTGCGGCGTGCGCGTCACCGTGTCGGCCCCGGGCAAGGTGATCCTCCTCGGCGAGCACGCCGTGGTCTATGGCGAGCCCGCGATCGCGCTCGCGATCGACCGTCGGACGCGCGTCCGGGCCCGGCCGTCCGCGGCGTCGACGACCATCAACGGAGAACCCCTGTCGGCCCACGCGCACGCCTACATCCGGCAGGCGATCCAGCTCCTCTGGAAGGACGAGCACGGGCTCTCGATCGAGACCGAGAGCACGGTCCCTTCCGCGGCCGGGCTCGGGTCCTCGGCCGCCCTCTCGGTCGCGACGGTCGGGGCGCTCCTTGCGCTGACGGACCGCTTCTCCGAGGAGGAGTGCGCGCGCTCGGCCTACGACGTCGAGTTCGCGACGCAGGGCCGTGCCTCGCCGACCGACACGTCCTGCGCCTCCCATGGGAAGGCGATCCTCATCGGGCCGGACGGCGACCGGTCGGCCCTCTGGCGGATCCGGCGCGGCGAGCGGTCCTGGACCGTGCAGGGGATCGAGCTTCCGCGCCTCACGCTCGTCGTGGGTTCGACGGGCGAGCGGGGACGGACCGCGGACCAGGTCGCGAAGGTCGCGCGCTTCGTCGACCGGTCCTCGTTCGGGCGCGACGTGGTCCGCGACATCGGACGCCTGGTCCGCGAAGGCCTCGAGGCGCTCCGCACGGAGGACCTGCGGAGGCTCGGGAAGGTGATGGACCGCGACCATGCGCTCCTTACGATCCTCGGCGTCTCGACTCCGACCATCGAGCGGATGGTCGCCGCGGCCCGCCCGGCGAGCCTCGGCGTGAAGCTCACCGGCGCCGGGGGCGGCGGCTCCGTGATCGCGCTCACGGAACGGCCCGCGGACGTGGTCGCCGCATGGAAACGGATGGGGCACGACGCGTTCATCGCCGAACCGGCGGCGCGGGGCGTCGCGGTGGAAGAGAAGGGCGACCCGACGTAGGCCGTGCCGGGCCGCCCGATATGCCGCGCCCGAGTCCGTGTTAGGTGAGGTCCCGTTCCCGACGCTCCAAGAGCCGCCGCTCCCAGTATTCTGCAAGATACAGCGGAATCTCTTGGCGCGCCTTGCGTAACGTGGCGTGCATCCCGCAGCGCTATTTGTCCGCCGGCCTTATTAACGATTGTTCTTTGATTCGCGCCGCCGGCTACACGACCTGCAGATACACGACGGCGTAGAGGATGACCCACACGACGTCCACGAAGTGCCAGTAGATCGCCGTCACTTCGACCCCGAGGTGGCGCTCCTTCGTGAACTGGCCGCCGAGGCTCCGCAGCCACACGATGAGGATGAGGAGGAGCCCGCCAAGGACGTGGATCCCGTGCGTCCCGGTGAGCGCGTAGAAGGTCGCCCCGTACATCCCCGAGGAGAGCGTCATCCCATGGTGGATGAGCTCGGAGTACTCCTTCACCTGGAAGGCGAGGAAGACCCCGCCGAGGATCAATGTGAGCACGAGCCCTCGGTTGAAGTTCGTCCGGTCCCCGTTCCGGATCGCCGCGTGCGCCCAATGCATCGTGGCGCCGGAGGCAAGCAGGATCAGCGTGTTGATGCCGGTGAACACGATCGGGAGCTCCGGGACGTCCCGCGGCGGCCAGACGTCCGCGTTCGCCCTGCCGTTGAACCATGTGGCAAAGAGCGCCCCGAAGAGCATCACTTCGGTGCAGAGGAAGAAGATGACCCCGTACCACCCGTTCCGGGGACCGGTGCCGATGAGCTGCCGCCACCAGACCATGTCCTCTCGGACGATCCCGCGCACGTTGTAGGCGAGCGAGAGGACCGCGAGCACCATGAACGGGAACCACATGAGCCCGAGGTACACGAGGAAGATCGTGATCGCGACGCGGAACGGCCAGACGCTGCCGTGCGGCAGCGTGTATTCGTCCGGGGCATGGACGGGGGAATGGGCCGAGGACGGGGGATGGGCCGAGGACTGGTGCATCTATTTCCCTCCGTGGGAGGCGTGGACCGCGGGCGGCGCGTGCGGCGCCGTCGGGTGCCAGTCCTTCCATTCGGGGCTGTCGGTCTCCCCGCCCCACGGGTCGCCCGAGACGGGGGTCCCGTTCCGGATGCTCCAGAGCATGTTCCAGAAGAAGAAGACCTGGCCGAAACCCATGAGGAGGGCCCCGAGGCTCGCGGCAAGGTTCATCCCGGCGAACTCGGGGAGGTAGTCGGCGACCCGGCGCGGCATCCCGTCGACGCCGAGCTGGTGCATGATGAAGAACGTGAGGTTCAGACCCACGAACGTGAACACGAAGTGCCAGATCGCGAGGCGCCGGTCGAACATCCGGCCCGTCATCCGGGGGAACCAGTAGTAGATGCCGGCGAACGCGGCCATCACGCCGCCCGCAAACAGCACGTAGTGGATGTGCGCGACGACCCAGTACGTATCGTGGAGCTGGTAGTCGATCGGGATCGAGGCGAGGAACACGCCGTCGATGCCGCCGATCGTGAAGAGCGCGATGAACGATATCGCAAAGAGCATCGGGACCTTGAACTCGATCTTGCCGCCCGCCATCGTCGCGATCCAATTGAAGATCTTTACCCCGGTCGGGATCCCGATCACCATCGTGTTCATCATGAACACCGCGCGGAGGGTGGGGTCGATCCCGGTCGTGAACATGTGGTGGGCCCAGACGGTGAAGCCCACGAACCCGATCGCGAGCGTCGAGTACGCGATCGCCTTGTAGCCGAAGATGGGGCGGCCCGAGAAGCGCGGGAGGACCTCCGAGATGATGCCCATCCCCGGGAGGATCATGATGTAGACCGCCGGGTGCGAGTAGAACCAGAAGAGGTGCTGCCAGAGGACCACGTCGCCGCCGGAGATCGGCGCGAAGAAATGCGTGCCGAAGTTCCGGTCCATCAGGAGCATCGCGAGGGCCGTTCCGAGCACGGGCGTCGCAAAGAGCGTGAGGATCGCGGTCGTGACCTGGGCCCACACGAAGAGCGGCATGTTGTGGAACTTCACGTCGGGGGCCCGCATCTTGAGGACGGTGACGAGGAAGTTCATCGCACCGAGCGTCGAGGAGATCCCGATGAGCTGGAGGCCCATCACCCAGAGGTCGAGCCCGGAGTTGGGGTCGGTCGGTTCGCAGGCGCCCGCGGCGTCGCATTTCACGCCGGAGAGCGGCGGGTACCCCGTCCAGCCCACGTCGCCCAAGTGGACCTTGGGAAGGATCGCGCCGAGCCAGAGGAGGATTCCGGCAAACAGATAGAGCCAATACGAAAGGGCGTTCAGACGGGGGAACGCCATGTCCTTCGCCTTCACGAGGATCGGAAGGAGGTAGTTCCCGAAGCCGGCCCAGACCGGGATGATCCAGAGGAAGATCATCGTGGTCCCGTGCATCGACATGAACTCGTTGAACTGCTGGGAGCCGACGATCGTCTCTCCGGGATAGGCGAGCTCGACCCGCATGAGGAGCGCGAGGACGCCGCCCACCGCGAAGAAAAGGAACGCGGTCACGAGGTACAGGATGCCGATGTCCTTGTGGTCGGTCGTGGTGAGCCACCGCATGATGCCGGAAGGATGCGATGCGTGACCGTGGGTGCCGGCCTCAGACATTGTGACCGGACGGCAAAGCCGGAGGGCCTAGAAAAAGCTTTTGAAGGAAGGCTCCATACCGGCTCGACCCCGATGCTCCGCCGGCGCGCCTTCGTCCCGCTCGTCCTCGCCGTAGCACTCGCCGCCGTCGCGACCCCCGCCGCCGCGGCCTGGTTCACGGACCCGGTCACCGAGACCGCGCGGACGATCGACGACCTCTACGATCTCGTCTTCTGGATGGCGATCGTGGTCGGCGTCCTCGTCGAGGGGGTCCTCCTGTTCGTCGTCTGGCGCTACCGGGCGAACGGCGGCGCGGGTCGGCGCACGAAGGAGCATGAACGCGGCAACACGCCACTCGAGATCGCATGGACGATCCCGCCCGTGATCATCCTCCTTGCGATCGGCGTCCTGTCCTACGAGGCCTTGGTCGAGATCGAGAATCCGCCCGCGGGCGAGCGGATCGAGGTCGACGTGAACGCGGGCCAATGGTTCTGGGAGTTCTCGTACCCCGACGGGACCTCGAGCTTCAACGAGCTCCGGGTCGAGGAGGACCGGATCGTCGTGATGGACCTGCAGTCGCAGGACGTCCTCCACGCCGTCTTCATCCGCGAGTTCGCGGGCAAGGTCGACGTCGTCCCGAACGGCGGGAACCGGTACTGGTTCCTCGCCGAGACGCCGGGCGAATATGTCCTCCAGTGCGCCGAGTACTGCGGCGCCGGCCACGGCGAGATGCGGGCGACGGTCGTCGTCTTCGCGAAGGGGACGCAGGCGAAGCCGTACGGCGAGGCGGCCGCGGGGCCCGGGACCGGCGGCGCCGGCACGATCGAAGGGGCGGTGCAGGTCGAGGCCTCCGACGGCGGCGGGCGGTTCTTCTTCCGGCCGACGACGGTCGAGGTCGCGGCGGGCGAGGTCACGTTCCAGATCCGCAACACGGGAGGCGCCCCGCACAACTTCCACATCGGGTCCGGCGTCGAGGCAAGAGCGCCCGACCGCGGCCTCATCGCGCCCGGCAAGGACGCGACCGTTACCGTGACGCTCACGGCCGGCGAGTACGACTTCTGGTGCGACCCGCACCGGGGCGCCGGCATGACGGGCAAGATCGTGGTTTCATGAGCCCCCGCATCGTCCGCCTCCTAGCGCTGGTCCCGCTCGTCCTAGCGCTTGCTGCGGGAATCGGCGAGGCCCACGGCGCGCCGATCGTGTTCCGGGCGCTCGACGCGGACGGCCGCTACTGGTTCGCGGTCGAAGGGCTCGCGACCGAGAACCCCACGATCGAGGTGGCCCCGGGCGCCGAGGTCGCGTTCGTCGTCGCGAACGCGGGGCAGACCGTGCACAATCTCCACGTCGGCGCGCCCTTGGAGCACGCGACCGACCTTCTCGACCCGGGCGCCGACGAGGCCTTCGAGCTCATGATCCCGACCGACGCGCCCGCCACGATCCCCTATTGGTGCGACCCGCACCGGACCCTCGGCATGGAGGGCGTGATCCGCGTCCGCGGCGTAGAGCCCCCGGCCGACGACGACGCCGAAGCGGGATCCCCCGGCCTCGGCGCCGGCCTGCTCATCGGCGCGGCGGGGCTTGCCGCGTTCCTCGCCCGACGCCGGTAGGGGCCGCCATGGAGACGGGCGAGGACCCGCTCTGGACCCGACGGGCGGCCGCCGCGGTCCTCTCGTTCTTGGCCGGCGGGATCCACGTCGTCGCCGCGCCCGAGCACGCGGCCGAATGGTGGGGCTACGGCGTCTTCTTCTTCTTTGCGGCGGCCGCACAAGGCTTCTACGCGATCCTTCTCGTCCTTGAGCCGTGGAAGCACGCCGGTGGCACCGTGCGCCCGGACTGGCCGCGCCGCGCGAGGGGCGCGTACGGGGCCGGCATCGTGGGGAACGTCCTCGTCGTCCTGCTGTATCTTCAGAGCCGTACGCTCGGTGTCCCCTTCGGACCCGAGGCGGGCGAGGTCGAGCCCGTGACTCCGATCGGGATCGCGTCCAAGGTCACCGAGGTCCTCCTCGTCTGCGCCTTGTGGGACCTACGGAAGCGGACCGCTCCCTGACGGCGCCGTGCCTCGACGCAACGGCGAGCGCGCCGGCGACGCCGAGGAGAACGACGACGAGCCCGCCGTCCGGGGCTTTGGCACGTGGGACGTCGCCCGCATCTTCCAAGGGCCGGTCCGGCTCGGGCGGCGTTTGCGCCCGGCCCGGTAGGAACACCGGCGGGCCAAGGAGGGCGACCCGATCGGGCGGGACTCCTCGATGCGGACGGGAAGCCCCGGCGAGGGGACTCGCATCGTCCGCGCCGAAGAAGTCGGGGTCCTGGCCCGTCTCCGAGGACCTCCGCGCGGCAGGCTCCCGCACGTCGATGAAGTCGTTTCCGCCCGTGACGAGGTGCGCGTCGCCGCCAAGGCCCCAGAGGGAACGGGCGAACACGTTCCGCTCGACCCGGACCGCGGCGGCCTCCTCGGAGGCGCCAAGGAGGACGGAGGGACCGTACATGGTCCCAAGGAAGACGTTGTCGACGATCGAAGACGGCGCCCCGACCGTACCGAAGAAGGCCGGGACGAGCGTGGGCAGGAAGGTGGACCCCCGGACGTCGACCTCCGCAGGCCCCAGGAACGCGAAGCCGAACGCAAGGTCGAGCGTGGAGTCCGCGATGCGCACCCGGCTTCGCGCGTTCGGAGTAAAATAGGACCCCGAGATCGTGCTGTTCTCGATGACGACCGAGTCGAAGGCCAGGTCCTCGAGGTGGAGGCCGACGAGCGTCGAATCTCGGACCACGAGCGACCGCCAGGCGCCCCGGATCTGCCCGCCGAATCCCGGGACGGGCGCCTCGACACGGGAGCGCTCGATCCGGATCTCGGTCGCGCCGTGCCCACCCTCGACGTCGGAACCAAGGAACGCGTCCGTCTGCTCGCCAAGGACGACCGTGGCGTCCGAGAGCACGATCGCGTCGCCCACTCGACGGAACGGGCTCCCGCCCACGAGCCGGATGCCGCGCTCCTCGGCTCCAGCCGTCTCGACAACGAAGGCCTGGACCGCGTACCCACGCGAAGGAGCCCGCGTCGGCCGCTCCCCGGCGTCC
>JBQTJL010000022.1:0-5702 GCA_052387135.1 Methanobacteriota archaeon
GCTTTCCGGAAAGGCCTTCGACTTCGAGCGCGCAGGCGGGCTCGTCGAGGCGTGGGGACAGGAACGCACGGCCACGGCGTTCTACTACGACGTCCACGAGCTTTCGGCCGCCGCGGGGACGTCGGCCCCCGCGACCGAAGCGCTGTTTGCGTCGCTTTCGGATTCGGGCTACAAGGCGACGCGGACGTACCTTTCGCCGACGGGGCTGCGGACGGACGCGCCGGCCGCGGTGCTCGTCGAGACCGTGCGGGCGCTCAGCAGCCGCCATCGGCGGCAAGGCACGCCGTGACCCGCCAGTCGCCGATCGGGCCCGCGATGCCCACGCCGCCGCCGGCGGTCGCGCTCGCGCGGAACGTCACGCCGCAGATCGTGATCGCGGGGCACGACGGGAACGTCGCGGCGGAATTCGCGCAGGTCTTGCTGAGTCCGTTCTGCTCGATTGGGCCGCCCGGATTCGAGCCGACGACCGTTTCGCAGATGAAGCTCGACGTGCCGGCCGTCGCTTGCGTACTGTTCGCGTAGCGTGTGAGGGTTCCCGAGAGCCCCCCCGTGTATCCGCCGAAGTCAAGGAGGATCTTCCACGCGGTCACGTTCGCGTTCGCGTTGACGACGGGCCATGCCGTGGCGTTCGCCGGGTTCCCGGAGGAGGACCACACGACGGTGCCGACCGCGGGGGTCTGCTCGGTGCGGAGGGTGCTCCCGCTGCATACGAACCGGATGTAGAAGAAGGGAGACGGACCGGTGCTCCGCGTGCACGACGCCGTCCGGGGCTCGTGCATCGCCTCGACCGGGGGGAAGACGGCGGCGACGAGAAGGACCAACGAGAGGACCGTAGCGAACCTCACCCAGGCAGGCAGCACCATCACGGTCACGAGGGGTATCAGGGCTTGAAAGGGTTCTTTTGTAACCGCAGGGTGAAACCCGTTTTACGTCGAAAAGAGCGCGCGGTGGATCCGCGACACAAGCTCATGTTTCGGCAGCGCCCCGACCAAGACGTCGACCGGCCGCCCTTCGCGGAACAGCACGAGGGTCGGGATCCCCTGGACGCCGAACCGCTGCGCTTCCCGGGGATGTTCGTCGACGTTCACTTTTCCGACCGCGAGGGCGCCCTTGTATTCCCGCTGGATCTCATCGAGCATCGGCCCCACGATCCGGCAAGGACCGCACCACGGGGCCCAGAAATCGACGACCGCCGCGCGCTGGGCCCGCACGAACCCCTGCATCGAATCGTCCGTAAGGTCGACCGGGGCGAGGCCGCCGGGTGCCGCGCGGCGCAGCGCTTCCTCGCGGCGCCGGGCGCGGATCGCGGCGAGTTCCGGGTCGTCGTCCGCCATCCCGACCCCCAAGACCCGCACGCTTTTTATACCTAAGGGGCTAGTCCGACCGCATGAAGCTCCTCGGCCAACACACGGTCATCGATGACTGCAAGATCGGCGAGGGCACGATCGTGCGGAGCTTCGTGAACCTCTACGGCTGCACCATCGGCCGCGACTGCAAGATCGCGAGCTACGTCGAGATCCAGCGCGGCGTCACGGTCGGCGACCGGTGCAAGGTCGAGGCCTTCGCGTTCATCCCGAGCGGCGTCGAGATCGGCGACGAGGTGTTCGTCGGACCCCACGCGGTCTTGACGAACGACAAGGTGCCCCGCGCCGTCGGCGACTGGGCCGTCGCGAAGACCGTCGTGAAGAAGGGCGCCTCGATCGGGGCCGGCGCCGTGGTCGTCTGCGGCGTCACGATCGGCGAAGGCGCGATGGTCGGCGCCGGCGCCGTCGTCACGAAGGACGTCCCCCCGTGGACGCTCGTCGTCGGGAATCCGGCTCGTGTCGTGCGACGACTGGAAGCAGGAAGCAGGAAGCAGGAAGCCGGGAAGCCGTCCGGCTCCCGGCCACCCGCTTCCCGCTCCCGTGAAGGAGGGAACAAGCGATGAAGGTCCCGCTCACGCGCCCCGCGATGGACAAGGAGATGGTCGAGGCCGCCGTGCAGGCCCTCCAGAACGAGCGCCTCGTGATGGGAGAGTCCGTGCTCAAGTTCGAGGAGGCCTTCGCCCGGTACTGCGGGGCGAAATACGGCGTCTCCGTCTCGAGCGGCACGCACGCCCTGCATTTCGCGTTCGAAGCCCTCGGGATCAAGGGGACCGACGAGGTCGTGACGAGCCCCACGAGCTTCGTCGCCTCCGCGAACACCGTGATGCACGCGCGAGCGACGCCCACGTTCTGCGACATCGACCGCGCGACGTGGAACCTCGACCCCGCGAAGCTCTCGGCCCGGCTCACCTCCCGGACGAAGGCGGTCCTCCCCGTCCACATCTTCGGTCGCCCCGCGGACGTCCCGAAGATTCGCGAGCTTTGCGACAAGAAAGGAATCGTCGTCGTCGAGGACGCCTGCCAGGCCCACGGGGCCGAGGTCGGCGGGAAGCGTGCAGGAGCGCTCGGCAAGGTCGGCTGCTTCAGCTTCTATCCAACGAAGAACATGACCGTGGGCGGCGATGGCGGGATGGTGACGACCGACGACGAGAAGCTCGCCACCGATATCCGTAAACTCCGCGATTGCGGCCGGATGAGCCGGTACGAGCACGACGTCTTGGGGTACACCGCGCGCTTGAACACCGTGAACGCGGCGATCGGCCTCGTGCAGTTGAAGCGGCTTCCCGCGTGGACCGAGGCCCGCATCAAGGTCGCCGACCGCTACCGGCGGCGCCTCTCGGACGTCCGCGGCGTGACGCTGCCCGCGCCCGACCCGCCCGGGACGAAGAACGTGTACCACCTGTTCAGCGTCCGGGTCTCGCGGCGCGACGAGGCCGCGAAGTTCCTCGGCGAGCGCGGGATCGAGACCGGGAACCACTACCCGATCCCGATCCATCTCCAGCCGCTCTACCGGCGTCTCTTCGGGACGAAGGAAGGCACGTTCCCCGAGGCCGAGGCGCACGCGAAGGAGGCCCTCTCGCTCCCGATCTACCCCGGGATGCCCGAGGCGGAGCAGGACCACGTCGTCGCCTCGCTCCGGGCGTTCTTCGGCGGGTGATCGGATGGTCCGACGGACCCCGGTCGCGGTCGTCGGGGCCGGCTACTGGGGCCGCAAGCACGTCGAAGAATACATGCACATGCCCGAGGCGGACCTTCGGATCGTCTGCGACCCTTCCAAGGCCTCGCGCGAATACGTCGAGCAGGCCTTCGGGGTGCGCCGTACGACCGACGCGGTGGAAGACGTCCTCGATTCCGACGTCGAGGCCGTGAGCGTCGCCGTCCCGAACGAGCTCCACTTTGCGACCGTGAAGACGCTTCTTGAAGGCGGGAAGCACGTCTTAGTCGAGAAACCGATGACGCTCACGGCGGAGGAGGGCCGTGAGCTCCTCGGGATCGCCGAGGCGAACCGGCGGCTCGTCGCCGTCGGCCACATCTATCGGTTCAACAACGCGATGAACCGGATGCGCGCCCTCGTCGCGGACCGGTACTTCGGCAATCTCTTCTCGCTCCGGCTCCAATGGACGAACCTCGAGCCCGCGTTCCCGGGCCGCGACGTCCTCTTCGACCTTCTCCCGCACAGCTTCGACATCCTCCACCACCTGCTCGGCGAATGGCCGACGCGGATCTCGTGCCATGCGCGCGCCTTCCGCCGCGACCGGCTCGAGGAGATGGCGTTCGTCGTCGCCGAGCACGCCTCCGGCGTCCTTGCGAACGTCGAGGTCTCGTGGCTCCTTCCGGGGAAGGTCCGGACGCTCGACGTGATCGGGATGGAGCGGAGCGCCCACGTCGAATGCATCGGGCAGAAGATCACGATCCACGAGTCGGGGTCCACGTTCGAGCTCCCGATCGAGCGGAACAACACGCTCCGGGACGAGCTCTCCGCGTTCCTTCGGTGGATCCGCGAAGGGCATCCGCCGCTGAATTCCGGCGAGATCGGGGTCCGCACGGTCGAGCTCATCGAGCTCTGCCACCGCGCGAACCGGGAATCCCGCACGATCGACGTCCCGTCGCGGTCCTGAAGGGCGACCGCCGGTCAAGACCGGGGGGGACGACGGCATCCTTAAGAAGCGGAGCGGCAAATGCGCGCCGTGCTCATATCGGTCGTGACGACTACGAAGAACGAGGAGAAGAACATCCGCGTCCTCCTCGACTCCCTCGTGGCCCAAGACGGCCCCCATGAGGTGATCGTGGTCGACTCGGCTTCGAGCGACCGGACCCCCCAGATCGTCCGCGAGTACGAAGCGCGGTACCCGGGCATCGTCCGCTTGGTCGAAAAGCCGGGGAAGCGCCCGTACAGCATGGACCAAGGCGTGCAGGTCGCAAAGGGCGACGCCGTCGCGTTCATCGGCGGCGACGACCGGGCCGCGCCGGGATGGATCGCGGGCCTTCGCCGGGCGCTCCGCGTCCACGACGTCGTCGCCGGCCGCATCGAGGACGAGGGGAACCCGAAGTTCGCCGCCCTCGACCGCGTCGAACTCACGTTCCGCGGGTTCGACGTCTCGTTTCCGGGGACGAACACCGCGTACCGGACGGAAGCGTACCGCGCCGTAGGCGGGCTCGACCCGTGGTTCGTGACGGCCGAGGACATCGATCTGAACCTCCGCGTCGTGATGCAGGGCTACAAGATCGGCCACACGGAGGACGCCGTCGTGTACCGCCGCGCCCGCGAGGGCCTGAAGCCGTTCTTCATGCAGGCGTTCTGGAACGGCTACGGCCGCAAGCAGCTCACGCTGAAGCATGGCCGCCTCTGGTCGAAATACAGCATCCCCGCGATCGCCCGTACGCAGATGACGTCCGCGTTCGGGCTCCTCCGCCTCTTCTCGGCGGGCCTCGGCTACCTCTATTGCTACATCCGGAACGACCGGAACGGCCGCCGGTCGGGGCGTGTCCCATGAAGCTCCTCTCCGTCGTCATCCCCGCGTTGAACGAAGAACACGGCATCGGGAAAACGCTCGACGGCGTGCCGCGCGACCGTCTCCGCCGCGCCGGCTGGGACGTCGAGGTCGTGGTCGTCGACGGCGAATCCCGCGACAAGACCCGGGAGGTCGCCGCCTCGAAGGGCGCCCGCGTCGTCGTCGAGCCGCGCCGCGGGTACGGCCGCGCGTACAAGACCGGGTTCGCTGCCGCGAAGGGCGAGGTCGTCGCGACCGGCGACGCCGACGGGACGTACCCGTTCGAGGACCTGCCGCGGCTCGTGGCGCTGCTCGACGAGCAAGGGCTCGACTTCGTGACGACGAACCGGTTCGCGGACCTTGAGCCCGGCGCGATGAGCGCGAAGCACAAGATCGGGAACTGGGTCCTCACGACGACGACCCGCGCCCTATTCGGGACGGCGATCCGCGACAGCCAGAGCGGGATGTGGGTGTTCCGCCGCGAGATCCTTCCGAAGCTCCGGCTCACCGCGGACGGTATGGCCTACAGCGAAGAGATCAAGGTCGAGGCGTTCCGCGTCCTCGGGCGGCGACGCGCCCGCGAGGTCCCGATCCGGTACCGCGTCCGGGTCGGAGACGTGAAGCTCGAATCGTGGGGCGACGGATGGAAGAACCTGTCGTTCCTGTTCAAGAAACGCTTCTCGGGCTAGGGCTACCCGTCGCCAAGGTTCTTCCGCGCGGACCGGATCCAGCCCCACAGTTTCTCCTGCTCTACGGGGTGGCCCGAGGCCTCGAGCCTTCGGGCAAGGTCCGCGGGCTTTGCGTCCGCAAGGTCGCGGACGCCCCGCACCCCGATCCGCGAAAGGGC
>JBQTJL010000023.1:0-2188 GCA_052387135.1 Methanobacteriota archaeon
CGAGCCGCGCGTCCCGTCACGACGGGAGTGAAAGGGCGCGCCGGATGAGCAGGTTGAACGTCGCGTGCCCCAGGATCGGCGCGATCAGGCTTCCCGTCGCGAGGAACAGGCCGGAGTAGGCGAGGCCATCGACGACCTTCGCAGGGATCGCGAAGGCGCCGTAGCGCGAGTGGAAGAGCCCGTAGACGACGTTCACCGCGACGAGGCTTCCGGCGATCCCAACGAACGAGACCCGCGAGAGGCTGTCGAGGACGAGGATCCGGACCGCCTCTTCGGTCGCGACGACCGCGAACACGTAGAAGAGCGCCGCCGCGAGGTTCGCCTGCACGAGGATCTTCCGGGCGCCGCGGAGGCCGCGCGCCGGCGGTCGTGTGGAGACCTCGGCGGACGCCTCGGGGACCGGGTCCCCGGTGCCCGGCACGGGGGGCTCGGCCGACGCGGGGGCCGCGGGCGGGGACGCGAGCGGACCGCCGCCTTCGGGCGTCGCGCCCCGCCACGGCGAGAGCGCGGCGTGCCGCCGCTCCTCGCGGCCCCGGTACCATCGCGAGAGCGCGCTCGTCGCGGTCACGTCGAAGACGAAGATCGCGAGTCCCGCGACGGGGGCGAGGACCGTGAGGGCGATCGACACGGGCGTCCGATCGGGGAGCGCGAACCCCGGCATCGGACGTCCGAGGGCCGAGAGGACCGCGAGCACGACGAACGGGACGAGGACGGCCGTGCCCATCCGCCACGGGTTCCGGGTCGTTCCGCGGGCCACGTCATCCCCCCGTCGCGTCCGGGATCTTCGCGAAGACGACGATGTTGACGGCGCCGCCGTTCCCCGCGATGCACCGCGGGCACGTCGCGCCCCAGGTGAGGATCTCCTCCGGCTCGTCGCCGTACCGCTCGCAGACGTCGTCGACGGTGTACCCGATCACGCGCTTGTAGTCCCGGTGCTGGCCGCGCCAGAGCCTCGAGTAGTAGCGGCCCGAGAGGTACTCCGCCTTGGCCCCCGCGGGCACGCCGCGGGAGGCGCTGAAGAGGATGTCCCCGACGAAGGGCCCGCGGGCCCGGCTGAGGATCAAGACGGGCTCTTCGGGGTCCGACGCCTTGTAGGCCGTCCCGTAGTGCCGCATGATCTTCGCCGCCTGGTCGAGCGGGACGTAGAAGAGCATGTGGAGCCGGTCCTTGATGAAGGGCTTCCGCTCCCACGCATGCACCTGCCCGTCCCACTCGTCCGGCGACAGCCGGGGGCAATGTCCGTTGATGCGTTCCACGGGACGACCACCTACGGATACGGGATCGCGTCCTTGTTGAACTGCTCGTACTCGAACGGCCGGTCCTGGAGCCGGAAGTCGCGGCGGATCTGCTCGTACCGCGGGTGCCCCGCCATCATGTGGATGATGGTGTAGGGCGTAAGCTCCATCACGTGCGACTTCACGACCCGGAGGTTCTTGAACCCCTTCGGCGTGATGTCCGTGATCACGGGGTCCCAGCCCTTCGACTTGAACGAGGCCCGGATCGCCTTGTGGTGCTCCTCGTAGGACTTCGGCATCTTGCGGTGCTTCCATTCGTTCTTGAAGTCGTCCCAGGAGACCTTCTCGCAGCGCGAGAGATACCCTTTCCGCAGGCGCTCGCGGTGCTCGGAGAACCCGTAGTAGAGCATCGTCTTGAAGAGGTTGTCCACCTCCTCGATCGGGCTGTCCCGCTCGACCTTGAAGAACTTCGGCACGTAGCCCTGCTGCTTCTTCAGGTACGAGTAGAGGGGCAGGAACCGGATCCCCTGCGAGAGCTCCGCGGTCGACGACCGGATCGCGTCCATCGGATCGACGCTCGCGGTCATCCCCGCGTAGTAGGACACCTTGTCGAGCCGCTTGTTCACAAGGTGCACGGCCATGCAGTTGATGTCCGGAAGGTCGAGCGACCAGTCGTAGCAGGAGAACTCGTAGGCGGGGTTCGAGAGGAGGGGATGGCCCGAAAGCTCGGGGCAGACCTCGGCCCACGGGACGTCCGTGATCTCGCGCGGGGGCATGTCGAGCCCCCAGCGGACGTTCAGCGTGTCCCGCTCGATGAACTCGTAGAGGCCGTGGACGGACGCCTCCTCGGCGCTGAAGCCCGCGGCAAGGCCCACCGACGCGGTGAACCCGAAGATCTCCTCGCCGCGGTATGGCGGGTAGGCGAAGCAGGCGACCTGCGCCGGAATCCAGAT
>JBQTJL010000024.1:0-3724 GCA_052387135.1 Methanobacteriota archaeon
GTTCCGGGGCGACCGGACGACCGTGAACGTGCTCGCGACGACCCGAGGGTTCTATCTTCCCGGCTTCGAGGTTCCGCTGGCACTGGCCGCGCTCGGCGCGATCGCGGTCGCGATGCGCCGCCGGGACGAATAGGCGCTCCCCCGACGACGAGGGGGGAGAGCCATGCCGTCCCGGAGCCTTGCGGTCGTTGCGGCGGTCCTTGCCGCGGGCCTGATCGTCCCAAGCCCGGGCTCCGCCCAGCTCCCGGACGTTTCGGGCGGCGAGGTCCGTCATTTCGCGATGTTTTCGGAGAAGAGCTTCCTCGACGTCCCGTTCCTCGGTTCCGACGTCGCGACCCTCTTGATCCAGGACCAGTCGTACGCCACGCGGAGCGTCAACGCGACGCCCGTGGGCGAGCACCCGATCCTGATCCGGGGCACGATCACGACGCCCGGGTGGAACGGCTGGTCCCTCTCCGTGTCGCCGGCCGCGGTCGCGACGCGCTCCGGGGACACCCAGCGGATCCAGGTGAAGCTCGACAACATCCCCGGCGTGGTCCCGACCGAGATCAACATCACGATCCGCGCCGAGATGCCGGACGCAAACGGCACCGGCGTCATCGTGCAGGAGGCGAAGATGGTCGGCCGCGTGAAGCCGTTCTACGGGTTCTTCGCCGCGCGGAACATCGACCCGCCCCGGCAGGTCGGCCCCTACGAGCTCATCCAGCACCGGCTCCTCGTGAAGAACGCGGGGCTCTACCCGGACACGTACGAGCTCTCCGTGAACGTCTCCGACCCGGACTGGCAGATCGCGGTCCCCGGCCGCGTCTCGGTGGAGCCGGGCGCCGAACGGATCGTGAACGTGACGATCCTCTCGCCGTCGAACACCCTCTTCACCTTCGGCGAGAACCTGCTCGCGGTCGTCGTGATCCGGAGCGCCTACGAGCCCACGTCGGCGCAGTCGATCGCGATCGTCGAAGGATACTCGGGCCTGTACGTCTCGCAGAAATGGCATCCGATCCTCGCCCTGTTCGTCGTCTGCGGCCTCCTCCTCGTCCATCGCGGCCGCGAAGAACGGGAACTGCGCGCGCTCGAAGACGGCCGCCCGCGGCCCGTCACGTTCTCCCCGGTCGAGACCGCCGAGCTGGCCGTCCTTTCGAAGGCGAACCCGGCGGCGTACAAGGCCCGGCTCCGCGAGGCGCGGGACGAATACAAGCGGCGCATGGCGATCTACCGTCGTCAGCGGAAGGACCGGCACCGTTCCGAGGCCGCCCTCGAGCGGGAGCAGCGACGCCGCGCGGACGAGATGGACCGGCTCCGGCGCACGATGCGCCGCCGCGAAGAGGAGGCCCGTCGCCTCGCCCTGAAGCTCGAAGCGGAACGGATGCAGGAGGCCGCCCGAGCGGACCGGGAACGGCGCCGGGCCCAAGCGGAAGAGATCCGGCGCCTCGCGAAGGCGGATGCCGCGCGCCGGAACGACCTTGCGAAGGCCGAGACGCGGCGGCGGAACGAGATCGAACGCCTCGCGAAGGAACGGGTGAAGGAAGAGGCGCGGCTCGGGAGGGAGCGGGAGAAGCGGCTCCGGGAGCTCGAGAAGCTCAAACGAAGGAAGGAGAAGGGCCGATGAGGGCGCCCACGGTCGTCCTTCTTCTTGTCCTCCCCGCCGTCGCCGGCTGCATCGGACCGGACGACCAGCTCCACGTCGCCGTCTCGGCCCCTCGCCTCGGCGACTCGGCCACGGTCGACGTGGTCGTGACGCGCGGCGCCCCATGGAGCGGGGGCGACGGCAAGGTGTCGCTCGTCATCGAGAAGGACGGCGCCCGGCTGTACCCTCGCGGCTTCGAGGTCTCGTTCCCGATCGAACGCGGCCGAGGCACCCTCGCGCTCCCGTACGGCCACTTCGTCGTCGACAACGGCGTCTACACCGCTCGGGTGACCCAGGGCGACATCTCGGCCGAGACGACCTTCGAGGTCCGCAAGTGGGTGAACTACCTCTACGTCCGCCCCCTCGACGACCGCGAGGAGTCCGCGGTCCGGATCGAGTTCGCGCTGGAGCAGGCGGCCGGGGACCCCACGGTGAACCCGGTGATCACGAGCGGCATCGTCGATCTGCAGATCATGTTCGAACGGAACGAGGCGCCCGCGGGTCCGGTCCCCGTCCTTCCGATCGGTGCCCCCGCGAACGAGTCGCGCAAACTCGTCCACGTCGACAGCTTCCGCGTCGACGACAAGGCGATCTTCGCCCACGTCGTTTCGTACGCGAAGTTCAGCCGCGACGTCCAGAACGGCGACGTCTACAACGTGACCGCGCTCTTCCACAACGCCGAGGTCCGGACGAACGCGAACGTGCCGCTCGACCCGACCCTCGCGTCGACCGACCCGCCGCGGAACTGGGTCAAGGTGCAACGCTAGTGCGCCGCGGCCCATCCCTCCTTGCCGCCCTTTCCGTCCTTTCGGCCGTGGCCGGTTGCGCAACAAGCGACCGCGACGCGGACGGCGACGGCCTCGTCGCCTCGGAGGAGGCTTCGCCGCGGCTCGTCACGATCCGACTCGTGGGCGGCGGCACCTTCTCGCGGAACGTGACGAGCGACCCCGGCGTCCCCGACACGGACCGGGACGGCCTGGACGACCTTGCGGAGGTGCAAAAAGGGACGGATCCGGGCTCGGTCGACACGGACGCGGACGGGCTCCTCGACGGAGACGCCCTCGAGGTGGGCGGCGACGCGGCCCGGGCGACGCAGCTTCGCGACCTCGGAATCCTCGAGGACCTCGCGGTCGCGGGCCGGTTCCTCGGCGAGGCCGACTTCGGAAGCTCGCCCATCGACCAGGATTCGGACCGCCCGTTCCCGGACGGCCTCTCCGACTCCGCCGAGGTCGTGGGATGGGACGTCCAGCTCCCGGGCCGACGCTACCACGTCACCAGCGAACCCGCCGGCTTCGGCTCCACCGACACGGACGGCGACGCCGTAAACGACGGCGAGGAACGCCGACGCGGCTCCGACCCGCGCATCGCCGACACGGACGGCGACGGCACCACCGACGCGTCGGACGCCGACCCGTCGGGGAACCTCGTCGTCACGGTGGCGTTCCCCCGGATCGACCTCTTCCGGTCGAAGGACGAAGGCAGCGGCGCGGACCTCGTCCTTACGGTCCAGATCGGCGCGAACCGCTCGACGTGGGGGCCGGTCCTCCTTCGGCGGGGCGCGAACGCGCTCGGCTTCGAAGCGACGTACGACGTGTCCGACGAAGGCGCGTTCGGGTCCCTTTCACTGGAACTCCTCGTCGTCGCGCAGGACGACGACGGCACGGCTTCCCCCGAACCGCTCCGGATCCTGGGCGAGCTGCATCAGGTCCGCACGTCCTACGACGTGCTCCGAGGCCGCTTCTCCGGGCCCGGAGAGGGCGGGTCGTCGTGGCCGGGCGAGGACGCGACGCTCACGGTTGAGGCCCGGACGGGGCGCCGATGAAGCCTCCGACCCCGCGCGTGGCGATCCTTGTTACGGCCGCGGCCGCGGTCGCGTGGGGCACCTCCTTCCCCGTGAACCGCGTCGCGGTCGCGGACGTCGACCCGGCGGCCTTCACGGCGGTCCGCTTCGCCGCCGCCGCGGTCCTGCTTGCCCCGATCCTCGCCCTCGCGGGCCGGTTCCCGCGCGACGCGTTCCGACGGCCGGCCGCCTGGGCGGGCGCCGCCGGGAACGCGGCGGGGTTCCTCCTCCAGTACTGCGGGCAGGCCCCGTCCACCCCC
>JBQTJL010000025.1:0-11193 GCA_052387135.1 Methanobacteriota archaeon
GCGCCTCGCGCGCCGCTGCTGCCCGTTGGTGATGTGCATTCGCAACCTGATAGATGGTTGAGTCATACGTTCTTGGCGATCTGGTTCCTGGACGATTAGTAACGGCGGGCTGAACACCTCGCCGAAGCTCGGTGCGTACACCCCCGTCCTATCAAACCGGTCTTCTACCGGAGTCCTCATGGTGGCGTCGTCTTGGGGTCGGGTTCGGGCTTAGATGCTTTCAGCCCTTATCCATTATAGCGTAGCTGCCCGGCGGTGCCTTGTCAGACAACCGGTAGACCAGAGGCTACGAGGCCTTGTTCCTCTCGTACTAAAGGCTTCTTCCCCTCACGCCACAACAGCTCCAAAAGATAGCAACAAACCTGTCTCACGACGGTCTAAACCCAGCTCACGATCCTCTTTAATGGGCGAACAACCCCACCCTTGGCAGCTGCTGCACCACCAGGATGAGGAGAACCGACATCGAAGTAGCAAGCCTCCAGGTCGATACGGGCTCTTGCTGGAGACGACTCAGTTATCCCCGAGGTAACTTTTCTGACATCTCTGACCCCCACCAGGAAGGTTCAGAGGTTCGCTAGGCCTTGCTTTCGCATCTCGGACCCTTGTTGGGCAGATCCGAGTCAAGGTTGCTTTTGCCCTTGCACTCTACGCGCGATTCCTGACCGCGCTGAGCAACCCATTGGGCTCGCTTGATACCTTTTTGAGCGAGTGGCGCCCCACCCAAACTGCCCACCTATGGGTGTCCTCCCGAAGGAGTGAGCATTACGGGTTCGGAAGGGTGGTGTTTCATCGGCCCCTCACCACCGACCTAGCGGCCGGCGCTCTGTAACGGGTCCCACCTACGCTACACATCCAAACCCATAACGCAACCACAGGATGCAGTAAAGCTCTACGGGGTCTTCGCTTCCCTTTGGAGCGTACTGGACTGTTCGCCAGTATGTCGTTTTCACCGGACTGAAGGCGGGGACAGTGGCGCCCTCGTTGGGCCATTCATGCAAGCCGCCAATTAAGCGGCAAGGTATTACGCTACCTTAAGAGGGTCATAGTTACCCCCGCCGTTTAGCGGTCCTTCGTCCGGTTGTACCCGGGATTCAGATACCGCCACTGGGCAGGATTTAGCAAGCATACTCACCCTTTCGGGCTTGCGCTCGCCTATGTTTTGATTAAACAGTCGGAGCGCCCTTGTCACTGAGACCAGTCCCTTTCGGGGCTGGCACCCCTTATCCCGAAGTTACGGGGCTAATTTGCCGAGTTCCCTCGCCTACGTTGTGTCCGAAACGCCTGAACCTTCTCAGCTAGGGGCACCTGTGTCGGATCTTGGTACGGTCACGGACGTTGACCCTCACAGATTTTTCACGGGCACCAGGCATCGACGGAAGCCGCCCGAAGGCAGCCCACTCGCGCATTCACCAGGTTCTCTCCATTACGGAACTCCCCCGGTTTAGGCGCTTGGCAACCACGACAGTGGTTGTCCACCTAGCCCGATGCGTCACCTGTGAGGCAGGGACGTCCATGGTGCAGGAATATTGACCTGCTTCCCATTCGCCAGACTCGGTTAAGGTCTGACTTAGGACCGACTAACCCTCGACTGACGATCATCGTCGAGGAAACCTGGCCCCTACGGCGGAGCGGATTCTCACCGCTCTTTGCTGTTACTCACCCCAGGATTCTTATCCAAACGCGGTCCACGCGACCTTACGGCCGCGCTTCGATCCGCGCATGGCACCAACCTACTCAATCTCCTTGCGGAGTGCCAATGTCTCGGGGACCGGCTTAGCCCCGTCCATTTTCGGGGCCCACGATCTCGGCCAGTCATCTGTTACGAACTGTTTGAAGGATTGCTGCTTCTAAGCACACCTCCTAGCTGTCTTAGACCGTGGACACCCTTCGTTTTTTAACACTTAGCCGGCACTTAGGGCCCTTAACACTAGGCTGGGTTATTCCCCTTTCGCATTACAAGCTTACCCCAGTAATGCTCACTGCCAACCATCTACGCCGATCGCGAATTCGGAGTTTGACAACCAGCCGAGAGGTTTCCCTCCCTAAACCAGTGATCAGTGCTCTACCTCGCGACCCGGCTCCGGTTAGGTCTACCTGCGAGTAGTCTCGGTTGGAACCAGCTATCCCTGGTCTCGATTGGACTTTCACCCCTATACGCAGCTCAACGGACAGATTTGAACATCATGTTCCGGTCGGTCCTCCACCCCGGTTTCCCGGGGCTTCAACCTAGCCACGAATAGATCGACCAGCTTCGGGTCTCCCTCCGTTGACTCCGGGCGAGCGCACCCCGCGTCTCACGCTTGCGCGCTGCACGCTTGTCGCTTTCGCTTCGGCTTCCCACTTTCCGTGGTTAACCTCGCCAACGGATAGAACTCCCTGGGCCGTTTTTCAACACGTACGGAGAGATGCTGCTCCACGGGCCTGCGCCCGCTTCGTCGCTTTCACACCAACTCCAGTCTGTCGCCGCGTGGTTTCAGGGCCTTTTCACCTCCCGTCAGGGGTGCTTTGCAGCTTTCGCTCACGCTACTACTACGCTATCGGTCTCGGGTCGTGTTTAGGGTTGGAGGCTGATGGCCCCCGGTTTCCCGCGCCTGATCCGAGGCACGGTACTCAGGAACTCCCGCACTCACCCACCGTCTTGCCCCTACGGGACTATCACCTTCTGAGGTGCCGCGTTCCAGCGGACTTCAGGTTCGACGGTTTGGGTGTAACGGGGTCCGCAACTCCACATCTCCACTCGGTTTCCCGAGCGGATTCGGATTGCCCTGTTCCGTTTTCGGTCGCCCTTACTCACGGAATCTCGGTTGATTTCTTTTCCTCTGCCTACTAAGATGCTTCAATTGGGCAGGTTCCCTTTCCGGTTTCCCGGAATCTGGGCCGAAGCCCAGCGGATGTCCGATTCGGGGATCCGCGGATCAGAGCCTCCTTGCAGCTCCCCGCGGCATATCGCAGCTTGACACGCCCTTCTTCGGCGCCCGAGCCGAGCCATTCCCCACGCGGCTTGAGTACAGCCGCCAAGGCGTACGACTCAACTGGCATCCAGGTTGCGAATGCGTCGACGTTCATCAGGCGGCGTCCGGCGACTGATGCCGGGCGACTTACGCCCTCCGCCTCTTCCTCGACACGGTCGCCCGTGCAGAGTGCACAGTAGTCCTCCAAACGTGTGTGACCACGGTTGGAAGCATAGGCCCAGAACGATGCAACGATGGACGCGTCGGGATTCGAACCCGAGGCCTCTACATTGCAAGTGTAGCGATCTACCGGTCTGATCTACGCGCCCGCGCGGTATGCGCGGCCGCGGCAATCAGCGCTGGGCCTATCTATGTTGTCATCGTGGGTCAAGTTGCAAGCCGCAAAACGAACGAGCGTAAAGTGCCTGCCCATCCCATCAACGTCTTTCCATAGAAAACGCGGAACGCGTTTCCCATGGGGGAAAGACGCAAAGTTGTTGACGCTTGCGCGTCGCTTAGGAGGTGATCCATCCGCAGGTTCCCCTACGGATACCTTGTTACGACTTAACCCTCCTTGCTGACCCCGAGTTCGAATACCCCAAGGTGAGATACCCTCACTCGAAGCCAACTCGGATGGTTTGACGGGCGGTGTGTGCAAGGAGCAGGGGCATATTCACCGCGTCATTTTGAGACGCGATTACTACGGAATCCAGCTTCACGAGGGCGAGTTGCAGCCCTCGATCCGAACTATGGTCGGGTTTCGGGATTACCTCCGCCTCTCGGCGTCGATACCCATTGTCCCGATCTTTGTAGCGCGCGTGTAGCCCGGGGGATTCGGGGCATACTGACCTACCGTTGCCCGATCCTTCCTCTGGTTTAGCACCAGCGGTCTCCGCAATGTGCCCTCCCTCCGGAGAGAGAGGTCGCAATTGCGGATACGGGTCTCGCTCGTTATCTGACTTAACAGAACGCCTTACGGTACGAGCTGACGACGGCCATGCACCACCTCTCGGCACATCTGGCAAAGTCGTTAACCTGGCCTTCATCGAGCCGTCGCCCCCGGTGAGCTTCCCGGCGTTGAATCCAATTAAACCGCACGCTCCTCCCGTTGCGGTGCTCCCCCGCCAATTCCTTTAAGTTTCAACCTTGCGGCCGTACTCCCCAGGCAGTGGGTTTAACACCTTCGCTCCGGCACCGGGTACCCGCGTAGGATCCCCGACACCAAACCCACAGCGTTTACAGCTAGGACTACCGGGGTATCTAATCCCGTTTGCGCCCCTAGCCTTCGTCCCTCACCGTCGGACCCGTTCTAGTTCGACGCCTTCGCCACCGGTGGTCCCCCGAGGATTACAGAATTTCACCTCTACCCCCAGAGTACCTCGAACCTCTCCCGGTCCCGAGCCGCGCAGTCTACCCGGTATTCGCAACGTTAAGCGCTGCGATTTACCCAGGCATTTACGCGACCGGCTACGGACGTTTTAGGCCCAATAATAACGGCCACCACTCGGGCTGCGGGTATTACCGCGGCGGCTGGCACCCGTCTTACCCAGCCCTTACTCTCCCTGTTTTTTAGACAGGAAAACAGCTGGCACAAAAGTGCCAGCACTTGGAGTTCCCGCATCGTGGTTTCCCACATTGTGCAGTTTTCGCGCCTGCTGCGCCCCGTAGGGCCTGGATTCGTGTCTCAGAATCCATCTCCGGGCGACGTCTCTCAACGCCCGTACTCGTCATAGGCCAGTGAGGACGTTACCCTCACTGCGACCTGATAAGCCGCCGAGCCATCCTCGGGCTCCGTGGATTTGGCCATGGAAGCGTTCCAGCATCCCATGACTATCGGGTATTATCCTCAGTTTCCCGAGGTTATCCCCGACCCGAGGGCAGGTTCTCGACGTGTTACTGAGCCGTCCGCCGAGGGCTTACCCCTCTCGACTCGCATGGCTTAAGCGAACTCCAATAGCGGTGGTCTCCGGCAGGATCAACCGGAATTGACAGGATGAGCAGGTTGCACCCGCTCGCTCCTTTTTGCACTTGCATTGGGCTTGACCCACGTCAGATCCGAGAGGTCACGCCAGCGGCCGCCATCCAAGGCGACGTGTCGGGTTTCTCGGGTCTCCATTTGTATGTAGACGCGTCGAAACGCGCCGATGTCCCGCGACCTGGATGTCATGCCTCATCGCGAGCGAATGCTCTCTTGGCACGATCTACGAATCGCGGGTCTTGCGACCCGTTCTGGGCCGATGGATTCCCCTCCGTAGAGGAGAATTGAGCGCCTCGCCCCGTTTCCGGGGGTCAGAAGCCGCGTCTCCCCGAGGGGGGACGCGCCTTCCCCACTACGCACGCATCCTATTTAAAGGTATCGAGCTATGGTTGGGCGCTGCCGACAACGAATTTTGAACGGATTCTTTCCCCCTAAACCTTTAAGGGACCGATGGCCTACCGAGACGTAGATGTCTTCTCCGCCGCCACGTCGCGCCTTCGGCAGGCCCCGGCCTCCGCCGCAGCCTCGCCAAAGGATGCTCGACAAGTCGCGCGGGATGCACTTCAAGCACGATCTCCGCGAGGTCCTTTCGGAATCCACGATGGACGACGCGCGGTTCAACTCGTTCTACGGCACCCTGTTTGCCCGCGGGACGCGCGACACGACCGACGAGGCGAAGCAGTTCGTCCGGGACAAGTGCATCGAACAGATGATCGAGCCCACGATCCGCGACCGGATCCTCACGCTCATCGACCGGTACTCGGTGTGGCGCTAGCCGCCCGGAACGTCCCGAACACCCGCACCGATTCCGCATGCCACCGCAGCTGGACCAGCGCGCGCTCGATCGAAGGGAGCGTCGCGGCGCCCTCGAGGTCGACGAAGAACCGGTAGTGCCAGGGCTGCCCGGGGATGGGGCGGGATTCGAGCTTCAAGAGGTTCACGCCGTGGTCGGCGAACGCCGCAAGGCAGCGAAGCAGCGCCCCCGGGCGGTGCGCGGTGACGAACCCGAGCGCCGTCTTGTCGGCGCCGACGGGGACACGCGGCTTCGGCTCGAAGAGCAGGAACCGCGTGAGGTTCGTCTCGGAAGCGACGTCCCGCGCGAGGATCGTGAGGCCGTGGAGCTTCGCCGCGTACGGCGAGGCGAGCGCGGCGGTCGAGGCGTCCTCCGCGGCAAGGCCCGCCGCGGCGCCGGCGGTGTCGAACGCGGGGACCGGCGTCATCCGGTGCTCGCGAAGATACCGCGCGCACTGGTCGAGCGCCTGCGGGTGCGAGAGGACGCGGCGGACGTCTTCGAGCCGGACGCCGGGGCGCGCAAGCAGCGCGTGCCGTATCGGCAGCACGGCCTCGGCGACCGCGTGCACGTCCGCGTCGAACAGGAGGTCCACGACCTGCGTGACGCTGCCCGTCGTGGTGTTCTCTATCGGAAGCGCGATCGCATCGACCGTGCCCTTCCCGAGCGCCGCGAAGGTGTCGTCGAAGTGCGCGAACGGGACCGGCCGGGCCTCGGGCGAGAGCAAGAACAAAGCGACCTCGCTCCAAGCGCCGGGCGCGCCTTGGAAGCCGACTTTGGGACCCGCGGTGGCCGCCATCGCGGCTCGGAACGGGCGGGGGGTCGAAGAAGGTGTCGGTCGGGTCCCCAGGGCGAGGGCGACGGCGACGGCGACGGCGAAGGCGACGAGGAGGAAGGCGAAGGCGATGCCTAGCGTCGTCGGTCATTCATGGTTTTCACCATCGTCGTGAGTAGCGCCTGCAGTTGCCACAAGTCTGTGCGCACCGACGTGAGATCGGTGCGAATATCCAGCCGCTGCACGATGTCTAGCACGGCGACGCACTCGGATGCCGACCGCCTCGCGATCCGATAGAATCGTGCCTTGTCGGCGGGACTGTATTCCCCAGCGCCCTCGGCGATGTCGAAGGGCATCGAAGCCGAGGCCCTCATCACCTGTTCCCGCAGATCCGGCCGACGATTCGGAATCGCGTTCGCGATATCGTCTAGCTGCACCGTAAGGTCGAGTGCCTTTCGATAGACGGGGCGCTTGTCGTGCCCGAATTCATGCGTCACATGCGGACCATCGCGCAGGGGGCAATCAACCATCCCCCAGGGGTACGTCGAATGTTCATTGCCGTCGAAATGGCCCAACCTTCGCCCCCGCCCTCGACCTTCCCTTGCCTTCGCCCTCACCCCTCCCTCGCCCCCGCCATCGCCTTCGCCTTCGCCTCGTCCGGAGCGAAACCGGTATCGCCCCCCGCGCGCATCGACCCCCGTGCGCCGCCCGATTCTCCCCGCCGTCTTCTCCCTCGTCGGAAACACCCCCCTCGTCCCGATCACGAAGGCGAACCCGTTCCACCCGCGCGTGAAGGCGTTCGCGAAGGCCGAATGGACGAACCCCGGCGGCTCGGTGAAGGACCGCGCGGCGAAGGCGATGCTCGAGGAAGGCTTGCGGCGCGGCGCGATCCCCGGACGGACGATCCTCGAGGCGACGAGCGGGAACACCGGGATCAGCTTGGCGACGTTCGGCGCAGCGCTCGGGGTCCCGGTCGAGCTCGTGTGCCCCGAGTCCGTGAGCCCCGAACGCGTCGAGATCATGCGGGCGCTCGGCGCGCACATCATTCTCACCGATGCGAGCGAAGGCCAAGACGGCGCCATCCGGCGCGCGCGCGAACTCGCGGGCTCCATGCCGGAGAAGTATTTCTACACGGACCAATACTCGAACCGGAAGAACTGGGAGGCGCACTATCGCACGACCGGGCCCGAGATCTGGCGGCAGACGCGAGGGCGCGTCACGCATTTCGTCGCCGGCCTCGGGACGACGGGCACGATCATGGGCACCGGACGGTTCCTGAAGCGGAAGAGGAAGGGCATCCGCGTCGTCGGGCTCGAGCCCGAGGAGCCGCTCCACGGGATCGAGGGCTTGAAGCACATGGAGACGAGCCTCGTCCCCTCGATCTACGATCCCGGCGCGCTGGACGACGTGCTATTTGTCTCGACGAAGGCGGCCTACGAGGCCGCGCGGACGCTGATCCGCGACGAGGGCCTGTTCGTGGGCCAATCCTCGGGCGCGAACCTCGCCGGGGCGCTCCGGGTAGCAGCCACGCTCGACCGAGGCGTCGTCGTCACCGTGTTCCCCGATGATGGCTCAAAATACCTGTCGACGGCGCTTTTCCGTGATAGGTGATGGACGACGGGTGATAGGTTATGGACGACGGTGATGGGTGATGCGGCGCATCACTCATTACCCATCACTAATCACGCGTTCGACGGCATCACCCATCACTCATTACCGATCAGCGCGGAGGCGCCACCACAGGGACACCGACGCCCGGAAGCAGCAGCTCCGTCTTCTGGTGGTCCGCAAAATGGCCCGCCGCGTCGTAGGCCCGGACGCGGACGACGTGGGGACCGACCGCATAGCCGGTCGTGTCCCAGTCGAGGCGGACGAGGCCGTCCGTCGCAGCCTGCGAGAGGACGAGGCTCCCGTCGACCCAGAGCTCGACGCGGCGGATCCCGCTTGCGCCGTCCGAGACGGTGGCAGAGACGGGGACGACCGCGCCCACGGTCGCGACGCCGGTGATCGGCACGTCGCATTCGAACTGGGTGTTGTCGGAAAGCAGCGTCTGGACCGGCGGCAGCGCGTCGATGCAGACCGAGGGCGTCGCGCGGTCGATCGAGAGCAAACGCGAGCTTAGGCCCTCGATGTTCCCGGACCGGTCGGAGCCTTGGAAGGAGACGTTCACGAGGCCTTGGAGCCCAACCGGGAGGGACCCCGTGCAGCCGAGGAACACGGCGCCCGGCTCGGCACCGAAGAACGTGGAGACCCGGTCGCAGCCGGAGCCGCCGAGGTCGGCCATGCTGAGCGACACCGTGGGCGTCGACACGTACCAACCGTTCTCGCCGTCCGGGGCGGCGGGCGTGACGGTGGACGTCGTGACGGGCGCGGTCCCGTCCACGATCACGTTGCGGGTCGCGACGGCGCTTAGGTATCCGAAGTCGTCCGTGACGCGGAGGCTCACGGGGACCGTCGCTTCCGTGACGTACGTGCGGTTCGGGCCCGACGTCCCGGATGTCTCGAAGACGGAGTCGCCGTCGAGGTCCCACTCGTGGAGCGTGATCGTGCCGTCGTCGATGCTTTCGTCGTCGAAGAAGACGGGCACGCCCGGCCGCGTAAAGAACGACGGGAGCGCCCGGAAGTCGGCGATCGGCCGCGCGTTGTCCAGGACCTCGATCCGGACCGTCCGTTGGGCGACCAAGGCGCCGTCGTTCGCCTCGAACGTCACGTCGTAGGTGCCGGAGTCCGTCTCGTCGGGGACCCATCGGAAGGAGCCGTTCCCGGGAGAGAACGTCGCGCCCGTCGGCGGATCGATCGCGGAAATCGTGACGGGGTCCCCGTCGGGGTCGCTCGCGGAGACGACGAACGCGACGAGGGACCGCTCCCGGACCTGCTGCGTGCCCGGGACCGCGAGGACGGGCTCCCGGTCGACGTTGCGGACCACGATCTGGATCTCCTCGGTGTCCGTGTACACGCCGTCCGAGACGCCGAAGACGATCCCCGGGTACGTCCCCGCGTCGTCGTAGTCGAGGACCCACACCATGAGGCCCGTGTCCGGGTCAAAAAGCGCGCCGGCAGGCAGGCCGTCGGCCGAGAAGAGTAGGACGTCGCCGTCCGGGTCGGTCGCGGAAAGATCGATCTCCGCGGTGTCCCCTTCGTCGTACGTGCGCGAGCCCACCGAGGATAGGACCGGCGGTGCGGTCGCGTCGAGGACCGTGATCTGGATCTCCTTCGTCGTCGAGACCTTTCCGTCGCTCACGGCGAACTCGACGCCGGGGTAGAGTCCAGCCTGCTGGAATGTGGGCCGCCACGAGAACGCGCCGGTCCCTTCGTCGAACACGGACCCGACCGGGAAGTTCGACCCGTCGAACGAGAGCGGGTCGCCGTCGGCGTCCGATGCGGTGAGGGTAAAGGAAAGGAGGTTGCCTTCGGAGACGGTCCGGTTCGTGAGGCTCCCGAAGACGGGCGCGCGGTTCAGGTCCGCGACCCGGATCGTGATCTCCTCCCGGTCGGTGCTGCGGCCGTCCGAGACCGAGAACTCGACGTCCGGGTACGTCCCGTTCTGCGAGAGGCCCGGCGTGAACGAGAAGGTGCGGTTCGCGGCGTCGAACGTGGCGCCGCTCGGGAGCCCCCCCGCGGAGAAGGCGAGGGGGTCGCCGTCGACGTCGGTCGCTTCGACGGTGAACGTAAGCAGCGTGCCCTCGGTCGTCTCGCGGTCCCCGATCGCGGCAAGCTCCGGCGGCTGGTTCACGTCCGCGACGTTGATGCGGAGGACGCCTTCGTCGGTGGCGCGGCCGTCCGAGGCAACGAACGTGATGTCGTAGGTGCCCGCCTGCAGGAACCCGGGCCGCCAGAGGAACCGCGCGGGACCGCCTTCGGCGGGGAACACGGCGCCCGGCGGAAGTCCGGTCGCGTTCACCGTGCTCTCGTCGCCGTCCGGGTCGACCACGGTGATGTTGAAGTCGAGGAGGACTCCCTCGTCGACCGCGAGCGGCGAAAGAAGCACGAGCTCGGGCGGCAGGTTCCGGATCTCGATCAGGAGCGTGTGCGAGTCGACGAGGCCGTCCGCGTCGGTGACCGTGAGCGTAACGTTGAACGTGCCCACGTCCGCGAAGCGGTGGGTCGGGTCGCGGTCGGTGCTCGTGCCGCCGTCGCCGAAGGTCCACGTACGGAAGAGGACCGGCCGCGCGCCGGGGACGGTGCGGTCGGTGAACAGCACGTCGTCGTTCCGGGTGGCGGGGTTCGTCGAGATCCCGAAATCGGCCGCGGGCGGCGTAAGGCACGCGAGGCGCGCAAGCTCCAGCGACCAGAACGGGTCGTGCTGCACCGCGTTCGCGGTCCCGTCGTCGCGGATCCGGGTCGCCCGGATCGCGACGGAGTGGTAGACGCCCCATTCGTTGCAGCGGGCGTCGACGGATCGGCCGGCCGCACCCACCGCAAAGTGCACGCCGCGAAGGTTCGTGAGGCCGATGAGGTTGTCCGTAAGGACGATCCCCGTGGGGCCCGGCGTCCCGCAGACGAGGACCGCGTCGAGGTGGCCCGCGAACGTGTTCTCGAGGACCTCGAGCCCGTCGCCGTCGCAGTCGCGGACGGCCACGGCCGAAAGGAGGAACGTGTTCCCGCGGATCGTGACGTCCGGCGCGCCGACGTCGATCGCGGCCGCCGTGAACGCGCGGAAGGTCGACCCGGTCACGGTGAGGTTCGGGAGCGCGCCCGC
>JBQTJL010000026.1:0-1604 GCA_052387135.1 Methanobacteriota archaeon
GATGGCGAACGCCGCGATGACGCGGAGCGTCCTCGTCACGAACCTTCTCCGGGAGGAGACCCGGAACGTCGAGATGATCTGGTTCGCCCCGGGCGAATCGTCCGACAGCGCGGGCGCGCGGACCGTCACGATCACCGCGGACGTCTGCGGCGAGGTCGCGGAATCCGACGAGGCGGGCGGCGTGGCCCTCCCTACGAACAACAACGCGAAGACGCACGTCGTCCGCGTCGGCGAGAAGCCGGACCCGGACGCGCAGAACCCGGTGGCCGCCGGGCAGCCGATGTTCCGATGGTGGGTGCGCGGCAACGAATCGTCGACGTCCGCGACCGTCGATTTCCGCGAGATCGACCTCGGCCTGCCGTACGGGGGCGCCCTCGCGAGCGGTTCGATGGCGTGCGACCTCAATCCGGCGAACCCCCGGGTCCCCCTCGATGAGCACGCGTGCCCGATGAACCGCACGCGCTACCGCGACCTCTATACGAACTTCACGGTGCTTCTCAAGAACTCCGGGAACGTCGTGAACGCGGACCCCCGGACGGGCGCCCCGGTCCCGTTCCTCACAAGGCTCACGGTCCACAAGACGACGACGCTCGAGACCGCGGCGAACTTCCCCGTCGTGAACCGCACCGTCCGGTTCCCCTTCTCGGCCGCGCACCCCTATTGGCTCGTGAAATCGAACGACACCGAGCCGCGGGACGTGGACGACAACCAGACCGGCCGCTCGGAGTTCCAGACCGAACCCGTGGTCGCGCCGGGCGAGAGCAAGGAAGGGCTCTTCAACCTGAACGGGACGGCCGGGTTCTACACGTTGAACGTCACCGCGAACTTCCAAGGCCTGCTTCCGGCGGCACTCGCAAACCACACGAACGACGTCAAGAACCACGCGCTCCACGTGTGGGCCGCCGACCTTCGCATCCAGGCCGGCGAGTGGGATTTCGGCCCGGAGGGCGGCGCGAACGGGACGTTCCCCGGCTCGGTCCTCGACTCGGGCCGGTTCCGGGTGAGCTTCTCGGTGATCAACACCGGCGACATCCCGGCCGGCGGTCTCCTCCTCGACCGGGACAACGCGAGCTTGAACGGCGCCTCGGCGGCGACGAGCTCGACGCCCGCGACGAGCGTGTTCGCGCAACACAACTCGAAATCCTGCACCGAGACGGGATGCCGGTTCACGAACCGCGTCGTGCTCGGCTCCGACTCGAACGTCCGCGCGTCGAACGCGTCGGACGGGGTCCGAACGGTGAACGCGTGCGGCGGGAGCCTCGAAGGCCAGCGGTGCCGCTACACGTTCGTGACCTCGGAGTTCCCGCCTCAGGAGATGAACGCGCTCCCGGCCGGCCTCCACATCCTCCGCCTCGAGGCGGACGCCGCAAACGACATCATGGAATACACCGACTCGAACAATGCGATCTCGCTCCCCGTCTGCGTGAAGGCCGCAAACCAGAACGAGGAATCGGCGAGGGCCGCCTGCCAGTCCGCGCTCGCCGGGTTCTCGCAAGGCCCCGTCGTCTCGGGCCTTGCGGCGCTCGAACGGGACAACAGGCAGCCGGACGGCCGGGTCACGATCGAGTTCGACGTGCTCCCGTCGCCCGTCTCGGGCGTCGCGG
>JBQTJL010000027.1:0-1912 GCA_052387135.1 Methanobacteriota archaeon
TTGATCGTCACGGCGTTCGCGCCGGGGGTGGAGGCGCAGGGGTGCAATCCCCTGTGCGTCGGCGGCCTCATAGGGCTCGGCTTGAACGAGAGCGCAGAGGGGCCCGTGGCGGGAATCTCGCTGAACGGCAACTCGCACGGCGGCGTCGCGGCCGTCTCGGCCGGGGGGAGCACGCACAACGCGGAGGGAGGGCTCGTTGCAGTCTCGCTCGGCAGCACCGACCAGGGTAACGCCGACGGGGAACTCGTCGCCGTCGCGGCGCCCGGCGCGCCCGACGGCATCGCGAACGCCCAAGGGGGCGTGGCGGCCGCAGTGGCCGGAAACGCGGCCGGGGTCGTCGCGGCGAGCGCCACGGGCAACGCGGAGGGCGACATCGTCGCGGTGAGCGTCTTCGGTCACGCGAGCGGCACCGTCGCTGTAAGCGTCTGCGACGAACTGGATTGCTGAAGCGAGCGGCACCGTGGCCGTCAGCGGCGGCGACATCTAGGCGTCGCGTATCGTACGGCGATCGCCGTCCCCCGTCACCGATAGGGACTCCCGAAAGGATTCATGACGCCGGGGTGTCCCTTTGGCACAAGCTCCAAGGCCTGTGGCGGCCTTGGTCCCTCGGGAGGCCCGCTACGTCATCCACCCTCGTTGCCGCGGCCCTTGTATCCCTCTTGCTCGGCCCCTCTCTGGGCCCGGCCGGGTGGACCTCGGCGTCCTCCACGCCGGTCGGTGGCCCGGGGCCCGAACGAGCCGATGCGGCGGCGTTCCTGGGGCTTTCCTACTCTGGCGGTGTCCCGGTGGAGTGGCAACTCGACCTCGCGGAAGGGGTCCTCCGCGCGGACGATGCCGCCGACGCCGGTCCCCTAGCGCGTGGTCTCCGCGTCGGGGACGCCGTCATCCGTGATCGACCTGACCGGTCGGGCGAGGGCTTCCCGGATGGGTCCCGGCGCCTCCTCTCGAATCAGGCCACAGCCCTCGTGGTCACCGAGGGCGTATCCAGTTCGGTAGCGACCGCGGGACTGCATCGAGCTGCGCTCGCGGCCCGGATCGCGGAAATTATGACCCGGGCCCAAGGAGAAACCCTCGGCATGGGGCCGGCTTTTCTTGGCCCGACGTTTCCCGGAGGGCCAGGCGACGCGGCGTTCGAGATCCTCCGGCGGCAGGGAATCGCCCCCGATGCGACGCAACGGGAATCGATTGTCGCCCTCGACGGAACGCCGGAGCCGCTCCGGGACTCACTCGACCTGCTCCTTGACGCGTACCTCGCGGCGGACGCGGCATCCCGGGCGTTCGACGGGGGATACACCGCGGGCGGACCCGGGCCGGGACCAAATCCAGGCGACGTGGCGGCCCTCCTTGCCGCTCGACTCCTCGTCGCCGATGCGGTCGTCCGTCTCGACGCCGCCCTCGCCGTCACGACGACCTCTCAGCTTCCCCTTCCGTCCGTCTTCGCGCCGCCGGCCCTGGTCCTCGATTTCGGCTCCACGGACGACCTCTACGAGGACGACGTCGCGGTCCTCGTCGATGCCGGCGGAAACGACACGTACCGCAACAACGCGGGCGGCAGCAACCTCGCTGGGGGGTCTTGCGAGATCGGCGCGGGCCAGGGTTCTGCCGTGCTCGTGGATCTCGCCGGTGACGACGAGTATTGGGACGGCGGGACGCGCCGCGGCTGCGGCGTAAACGGCGGCGGCTATCTCGGGACCGGGTTCCTCTTCGACGCGAAGGGGGACGACGCCTATGGAACGGCGCGCGGGCCCGGTTCCCCCGCCGGTTCCTTCCTTCCCGCCGGGGGGGCCCTCGCCGGCTACAGGACGGCCCGCGGGGGGCTTCCCGATGGCCCCGGCCGCGTCGTCGTGGGTTTCCGCGAAGGGCGCTCCCCGGCGTCCGGGCCCGGCGAGACGTTCCTCGGCGCGCGCGTCCT